>NZ_MVQM01000171.1:0-11258 GCF_002067195.1 Pelotomaculum sp. PtaB.Bin117
AAGTAATATTATAATCCACTCTGCTCAAATCGATGAGGTCGGTCTGGATTCCATAAACTTAATTGGCTATAGGTTGCAAATCCTAACAGGTTCGTAAAGTATGGTTCGGTTTGGTTCAGTGGGATAAAGAAAGGTTAAATCTGGTTTGTATGGATAGGTCTAGGTCTACCATAGGGCAGAGTGGATTCTATTAAAGATAATAACCGGCTTTTAGTTGGTTATTTTTTGTTAAGTATCTAATTTGACGCGAATTAATGTAAAAACTGATGAGGTAAAACTTAAATAAAAATAAATCATCCCGGCGTACGGCGGGCGTCAATAAGGAAGTATAATGAACAGGGAACGGTGTGGCCGGAAGGCTACGCCGTTTCTCTGTTTCTGCGTAACATTTCATCGGTTAGTTCGGGGATGTTCAGGATGCCCACGCCGTTGTAGACGATTTCCACCTTCCGCTTCCCGCTGCTCTTGGCGGGCGCATGGATGATGATCTTCGAGATAAACTCGTTTAGAATCGTCGGCGTAAGCTCCTGTATGTTCGTGTATTTTCTGACCGTTATAAGGAATTGCCCCGTATCCTCGGCCTGCTGTTCCTCCGCGGTCAGTTCCGTTTGTAAATCAGCAATCCTGTCCTGTAAATCCTTTTGCTCGGCATCAAAGTCCGCTGATAGCTTTTCGTAGCGTTCCTCCGATAACCGCCCAGATGTGCTGTCCTCGTAAATGCGCTTGAAAAGCCGGTCGACTTCCTCCGTGCGTTCCTGTGCCTTTTGCAGCGCCTTCCGCTTTCCGGCAAGAGATGCCTTCTGTTCCTCTATGGATTTTAGGCTCACCTGCCTAACGAAGACCTTTTCAAACTGCCGCACATACCGGACGACACCCCGCACATGTTCCAGCACCAAAGCGTACAGCACAACCTCCCGGATGAAGTGGACGGAGCAGGTTCCCGTGTTACTTTTGTAGTTGGAGCAGACAAAATGGTTCTGCCGTTCCTCAAAGCCGTTGGCGGTGCAGTAGTAGAGCTTTGCCCCACAGTCCGCGCAATAGAGCAAGCCTGAGAACATGCTCGTCCTGCCTGTTTTGGTCGGTCTGCGCTTATTCTTCCGCAGTTCCTGCACCCTGTCCCATTGGGCTTGCCATTGCTGATTTCCCATATAACAGAGTTCCGTTTCTCAAAAGCCTTAGCCTCTCGGATAACCTCTTTGATGTCCATTGGTTCGGGCATAACGGTTGTGTCCTGAAGATTCAGCAGACCTTTTCGTAGTTGCTTCTAGCCTCTTGGAATCGATATGCCCGGTGGCATGGGCGCGGGCGGCGATTTGATTTAAGAGATTGCCGATCCGGTAAAGCTGCTTTGTCATGGCGTAGTAGTCCGGTGACGGGCGGTCTTTGGGAACCAGTCCGGAAATGAGAAAGCGAATACAGGTGGATTTGGGCAGACCCGTCTTCACCGACATCGCGCACAGCTTTTCATACTCCTGTTCCGTGAAACGGATGTGAAAGGTATTGTTGTGTTTGCGCATATGAATCCTCCTTGCGCTGTAAGGGGGTTCAGGGGATTGCCCCTGACAAGCGAATTTGGGAGACCAAATTCAGTGCTTGCTGCAACAATCCCGAAGTCGGAATAGTTGCAGTTATCCCGACAAAAGAATTATCCCGACAATAAGAAGGCGTATTCTCCATAACAAGCTTTGCAATAAGGCTTCTCATAGAAAATGCACCTAAAAATATCGGGATAACTTTTTAATCATGCCGGTGTTCGGATTACATCGAATCCTGGACATCAAGCAAAAAGTCGGGATAATTTTTCATTTTAAACCGTAGAGCTTTTTCAACACCTCCTCGTCATCAACTTGGAAGCGAAACGACGAATCCTTGCCTAAAAGCGGATTTTGCGAATCCATCGATTGCTCAATGGCCTTCCTTTTTTGCTCTGTGTCCGCATGGGAATAAATCAGCGTTGTATCCAATTGCGCATGCCCCAGCCACTGAGAAATCAAGGTCAAATCCATGCCGTGCTGGTATAGGTGCATGGCCCGGCTGTGCCGCCATAGGTGCGGATGAACATTCTCCGGAACCTCTGAGCAAACTTGCCGGGCCGAAAACCCATATGCCTTCATGAATTTTTGCACATTGTCATCCGACATCGGGCGTTTTTGACCATCCCGGATGACATAAAACAGATATTCTTCGGAAAAGCAGTCAGCATCCAGATGGAACGTTCGAATATAGCTGCGGAAATGTTCCATTGTTTTCTTCATCAGCGGAACCGTCCGTACCTTTGCGCCTTTCCCGTGCAATGTGGCAGTTGGGGTCGCTCCCGGATGAATATCTTTTACCCGAAGGTTAAGGACTTCTCCAATTCTTGCGGCAGTATCATACATCAGAATCATGAAAAATCTATTGCCGAGCCCTTTTGCCGTGCTGATATCCGGCTGCTCCAAGAGCGCTTTCACCGCCGCCTCACTCATAAATTTTGGTCCTGCGGCTACTGTCTTTTTCTGCGGTATCTTTTTCAAGGCAAGATGATACATTACGGTTGTTGGTTCCATTGAAGCTGCGTAGCGAAAGAATGACCGGATACACGCAAGCCTTTGGTTCCTTGTTGCAGTGCTGCAGCCGCGAGAACATTCAATATGATCAAGAAAATCCGTAACCATTTGGCAATTCAGCATTCTAAATGTGATTTCTGCCAATCCGACATTTTCTTGTTGTTTGGTAAAGTCAAACAGCAGTTCCAAGGACGTCCGGTACGCTTTTATCGTGTTTGGGCTGGTGCATTTGTAGAGTGGCAGATATACTTTTAAAAAATCGTGCACCAGCTGAAACAATGTTTGGTCAGTTATTCGGGCCATACATCCACCTCCGGAATCAATCCTTGAAATCCGGCCCAGTCAATTCCTGACGATTTGACCAGGTTTTCCGGAAGGAGATGTATATAATACGCGGTGGATGAGATTTTTTCGTGTCCCATGTATGCGCGCAGATATGGAAGCATCGCCGATAAATTTTTCTTTTCATCCAGCCATTTGTTAAGGATTGCGGAGGCAAAACGATAACGCAGATCATATACCCTCACCCGTGGCAATGTATTTGGGGCTTTGTCTGGGTTGGCTCGAATCCAACATAATACAAATTCCCTCCGCAGTTGCCGGTGGGAATAAGCTCGGCCATCAGCGCGCGGGAAGAAATACTCGCTGCCCGGGAATATCATATTGCGTCTGGTTTCATAAATCCTGCAAAGATTGCGCATGTCATCGGACAAAACTACGATCCGTTCCTTGTGCCGTTTTGCTTTGGTTATCAAAATTTCTCCTGTTTCCAGATTTACATTCTGCCGTTTCAGTTCACGCCCCTCATGGAGACGCAGCCCGCAGGTGTAAATCAGTCGGAAAATCACAGGTATGACAATGGATTTTCCAGGGTCGCCGGGGTCGGAGGCAACCCTGTCTGCAGCGTTAAACAATGCTTTGAGTTCTGCGTCGGAAAACACATATGGCGTGAATGTCTCGGCATGCCCGACAAACCTTTCAGGAAAAATGTAGGCTTCTATCCCCATGGAGTTCAGGTATTGTCCCCAACCTCGAATCATTTGGCCTCTGATTTTAAGATTTTGCACACTCTCATGCGGGCGTTTTTCTATCCATTTCAATACCATTTCCTTTTTCAGCAGGGATTCTTCAGGGAAATGTGTTCGGCAAAAGCGGTCTAGATCACGCAAGCGGGATTCATAGGTTGAGCGCGCATAGCCGAGAGCTTCTTTGAAAGCGAGCATCTCTTCCATCAGCGGAGCAAGATTGCTTGTGAATTGGTTCATACCGGCAACACCCCGTCTCCGACTTCGATTCCGCTGAAATCCAGCGCGCATTCCTTCAGATGTACGCTGTCTAAGGAAATATATTGCTTGGCGGATTCGATGCTGCCATGGCCAAGAATCTGTGAAATTGTAATAACCGGAATTTCGGCAACAGCCATGTTTCTTCCGACTGCGCGTCTGAGCGCATGAAAGCCCTTGCCGTCAAAAGGCTTACGGACAATACCGGCTTTCTTTTGATACTCGTTGAAAATATTCGCAATAGATACGCCATTGCTCAGATTTTGGTACGGTGCATTGGTTCGAAGGAACATATACTCCGATTCGGAATTGGGCCGGCCGTGTATAATGTAGGCTTTAATCGCCTCGCCAACGGCATGTATAAGCGGCAGAGTTAATATTTTCTGCGTTTTCTGTTGTACAATATAGATTTCGCCGGTCTGCCAGTCTATGTCCCTCAGCTTAAGGTTTACAATATCGACGGCACGCAGCCCGGTGGCCAGTGCCAGAGTGACAATGGCATAATCGCGTTTGCCAATGTTTGTGGATCTGTCAATCTGATTCAGCACCATACATATTTCGTCATGTGTAAGGCAAGGGAAGATTTTTGTTTCCCGGACGATAGGGTCGGGATAAAATCTTCTCATAATCAAAGGAAAGCTGTTCTGTTTTTTGCAGGTACATGTGAAAGATCTTGAGATACCCTCTCACATTTGACAGGCTTCCGCCTTTTAAATGGCGCGAACTGTAGATGAGAAACGCTTGGATATCCTTAATGCTGATATTTGCAAGATCGTGATGTCCCTGTGTCTCTAAAAAAGCTAAATATTTTCGGACGGCCCAGGTGACGTCTCCCTTGGTGTTGGGATGATACGAAGTCGAGGAAAGGAATTGCTCAAGAAGCTCTTCAAAATAATCATTTAATTTGAATTTCGAGCCTCTGGGCCTGCAGGCCCATTGTAGCTTGCCCGTTGCATAAAATTCGCCCATGCGGTCCGCTGCCTTCAATAGAGTACGATAGCGGTTCCGGGTGATTTCACCGTTCTTAAACTTCTTTTCGATCATGCAAGTGTAATCCGCCATAAGCTCTGCGCTGTATTGGGTTACCCCGCAGCTGCGATAAAATTTGCCGATAGACAAGTACAAATCATGATGGTTTCTCCAAATACCGCGCTCTGTCACTCCAAGACCCCTTAATGCATCCATGATCTGCGGAATCATTTGATTGACTTCCATAACTTTCCCGTTCATAAGTACCACTCCTGAGAAATAGAGTCAGAATTGCTATTCCGCCATTCTGCTATTTCCATTATGGGTATTTCTGAATAAGGACGAACGCTTTTTGGAAGTTATCCCGACTTTTCCTTTTGGGCAATCGCGGCCTTGCTCATGCCGTGAAGGAAGCAGGCGCGGATACGCCTTGCCTGCGTTTTCGATAAACTCCTGATGGCCGCGTACAAACTCCTGATCGGCAATTTCTTTCTCGTAAATTCCCTGCGGAGATGGCTCGCGATACAGAGCGGCGTTCTCAATGCCGTCGTCCATGTCGAGGGAATAGTACGCCTTATGGACACGCCTGCGCTCGTAATACGCATGGTCGTCGCGCTTGAATTGGGTAAGCGCCTCTATAATCTCGTCTTGTACTTCAAGAAATGTGTCCGATGTATATGCCGGGTAATAATCCCGCAGATTGATGGTTTTCATGTTCAATCCTCCGTTTCGATTCTTTAGGCATGGGCAATCGAAACAGGGAAGGCGGGGAGCGGCAGTTTCTTACCGGTTTGTCCGATATGACCGTACGATACATACCGCAGGCGGTCGAAAAAGGGCGCAAAAAAACACCTTTAAGGGAAAATCCCTGAAAGGTGTCGAATGAAAATGAGCGCAGTAGCCTTCCGAATATCCTTTTAATTTTTTGAAGTTGTGTAGAATTAAAACTTCTGCTATATCCGGCCGCTACGGTAGAATAGCGGCCCCTCCACAGCAGAACACGGCAACTTGGGATACATAAAGGCCCCCTATCCCCAAGCCGCCGCTAATACATATGGGGCAAAAAAGGACATACTTATCGTGCCCTCGGCAGTCTCCTTTTTAAGAAACACGGCGGCTTAGATTTTTGATTTTCAAAACCGCCATCTATTTTATAATTGTTTTTTTGCACAACTATTCAGCCACCATGACAACGGTTTTTTTTATTTCCGTTGTCTGGCGGCATTTTGGGGTGGAAGCTATTTTTAGGGTTCTTTTCACTGCTTTATCTCTCTTTTGCATAGGCGGTAGCGTCCGGCGCTATTATTTTTTCCGTAGTACGAAAGCAATAAAATTCAGATATTTCCCGCCGCCTGCGTCCATTGTTTTGCGGCAATGAACCGCAATCTCATTTTCTTCTTGATTCAGCCAATCCACCCAAACGTTCTCGTTGCTTTCCATCTCGTATATGGAAATTACCTCTGCATCACGGCTGCTATTCACTATTTCCGTCCAATAAGCAATATCACGCAGATAGGCAAGCTGCTCCGGTGTCCACGAGAGAAGCAATTCTTTCGGCAGGTTATCATGGCAATCTTTTTTCAGGCCGGGTACGCAGCAGTAAATATATCCACCGTGTTTGACAAAGGGCAGTAGTTTTTCGTCCAAGTATTTTGGGTCACGTCCCCAATAGTTATAGGAATCTGTGCTGACTACCGCATCGAAAAATTCTTTTTCAAAGGGCAAGGCGGTGGCGTCAGCCTTAACGGGTGTAATCTGTTCAAGGGTTAATCCCATTTTATAAAAAAAACTACGGTTTTCCTGCGGCTCACTCCACAAATCGGCGGCGTAAACCTTGAAGCCATAATCTTTTACGAGCATAACACTTGTATGCCCTTGCCCACTTCCGAGGTCGCAGACGAGACTTCCGGCAGGGATTTTATGATTTAGCAGCATTTCTTCCTGCAATTTGAATGGGTTAGGCCCCATGGCCGTAGCCAGTAATTCGGGGGTATTGTACTTTTGGCTTATTGGATACTCCATTGTAATTGCTCCTTATCTTATCTTTTATTTGCTTTATTGCTTTTGCATAGTTAAATTATACCCCGTTCCTTTTATAAAAGCTCCCTACTGAACGATACAGAAGCAAAAAGGCGACATGACAAATCTGCCATGCCGCCTTTAAGGTATATTTATCATTTCTTCATTTCGGATAATATCTTATATACAGTCTTGGGCGACAAATAGAACTTATTTGCCAGTTGCGGGACAGGTGTACCACGCTGGTATTCCGTAAAAATGGTTGCATTACGTTCGTCAAGCAATTGTCTACTATTACTTAATTCGCCCCAGCCTTTTTTGTTTTCTTCTTTACGAGGAATATAAAGATATTCGCCGTCAATATGTTGTTGTATTGCCATAATCAAATCATCTGGCAATATACAGATTGCATTTTTATAGCCCATTGTGCGCCTCCTAAATAATCAAAAAATAGGATTACGCAAGGACTATCCTCATATTTGAATTATGCGATAGCCCTTGCTACGCACAATACCGACTCCAATGCACCTTTAGGGATAAGACAACGCTCCTTTCGTATTTATCTATTGTTCTTGTCTTTAATATGCTTCTTTAATTGTTTCATTTCACCCTTGCCGCCGAACATTCTATTGAGTTTCTCGTTTTCAAGCTGGCGGGCATTTAATCCGGCGTATGATACTTCCCGTTGCAATTTTTGATAGCTCTCAAAGCGTTTTTCGGACAGTATTCCATTTTCGATTGCTTCTCTAATGGCGCAGCCCGGCTCTGCTCCGTGAGAACAGTCGCCAAATTTGCACCGGGCGGCAATTTCTTCAATATCTTCAAAGGTTTTTGACAGGTTGCCCGTATAAATCTGCAACTCCCGCATACCGGGCGTGTCTATGACAATGCCGCCATTTGGCAATAGCAATAGTTGGCGGTGGGTTGTGGTATGTCTGCCCTTGGCATCATCTTCCCGTATCGCTCTTGTTGCAAGCACATCCTGCCCCATAAGGCGGTTAATAAGTGTGGACTTGCCAACTCCTGATGAACCGACAAACGCAATCGTCTTTCCTTGCCCGATATAAGCGTTAATCTCGTCAAATCCATTCCCGTTTTCAGAAGAACAGGTAATGACCTCCGCTCCCATGCTCACCGAAGCAATATCGTTAAGCTTCTGCGGTAAATCAATACACAAATCGGATTTTGTCAGAACGATAACCGGGGTCGCCATACTATCCCATGCGATTGTTAAATATCGTTCAATTCGCCGGATATTAAAATCCGCATTGAGCGACATACAAATGAAGATAGTGTCAATATTGGCCGCAATCACCTGTCCAGCATTTTCCGTACCGGCAGATTGCCGCGCTAAAACGCTTTTGCGGCGCAGGATATGATGAATGATTGCATTGCCGGTGCTTCCGTCCAATCGGTCAATCATCACCCAATCCCCAACGGCGGGGAAGCTGGTTTGGTCGTTTGCGTGGTAAGCAAATTTACCCGAAACACTTGCATCTATTTCTCCGTATTCACTAACTACTTTATATAGGTCGCGGTGTTGCTCGGTAACTCTGGCGATAAACAGGCCATTATATAAGGTTGCCTCCTGTTCAAAGCGTTCGTTTAGTCCGTAGTTTTTCAAATTGATATTCAATGGTTTCAAATCCTTTCGCAAAGTATATGCGTACCAAATAGCCTTGCGACAATAAAAAAAGCGCAGTTACCCACTGCGCTGCAAAACAAACAAAAGAAGGTGTTAAACAAACACTTCTCCGTCATTCCGTAAGGCATTTGGGTACACAAAATAAGCAGGTCAAAACCCTGCCTCTGTGATACAAATAATTACCTTATCGGACGACCGACATCAATACACCTCTTTCTAATAATTATATAATAGAGTAACATCATTTCGCAAAATTGTCAAATCCCTATCATTGCATCATATTAGGGCTTCCGCTAATCGGCAAGCAGGGCAAGTGTCAATACACTTGCGTATTTTTTGCATTTTGCCCTGCGGCCAAAACACAAAAAATCTGCTTGTTGGGGCCTGCCCCAAACCCTTGCCACTTCGGGCCATGTTGGCCCGAAGATGGTCGCTCCGCTTAAGACAGAAAAAGTACCTGTCGGTTAAGTGTCCAACAGGTACTTTTAAAACTATGCTTTACTTATAAACGATTTGATAGAGGGCGCTTTCCTCGGCCTCATGATTTAGTTCATTCATCGCGCCGACCCATTCCATCCCGGCTTGCCTTATCCGGCAGATTTCTTTTTCGGCTGGTTTGGTTTATAATGTCCTGGATCATTTCCCTTGCAAGTAAATCCACTTTGGCGAGATGGGTGTATAATTCGCCTGACAACAATAGCTTTGCATACAATCCGCGCCTGTGGGTTTTTAGATAGGTATGGCGCAGCATACCGTACTTGCCGATTGTAGCCTGTTCGGCTTCGGGCAGAGCTACATCAGGCAACAGGTAATCTCCAGACTGTGAATAAGTAATCTCTTTTATTTGCTTTAGCCTCCAATACGTTTGTAGTTGCTGTTTCCAGCTTATTTACAATACCGTTTGCCGACTATCCAATGTTTGTTTGAGATTACTTCCTTATCACATGCCGCCTTAGGCTGGGTTTTTGCTTTTATCGATATGTTTCTTCAATGTAACATTATGCAATATTTTGTCGATTAGGAGGAAATGTCGATATGGTAAAGAAATCATGAAAAAGCATAAAGAAGGGAGATAGTTTTGCGTAGGTTTATTTTATTTGTATTGGTGGGTTTAATCGGAATTGTTCTGGTAGGTTGTTCATTCGGGCAATCGCCTGAAACTGTTACCAAAGAGTTTCTAACATCTCTACAAACATGCGACTTTGATAAAGCGGCGACTTATACGGAAACCTCAGATAAAGATATATCTAAGGATATTATTAAGAATGATGAAGGCGAAAGAATTGGCAAATTGATCTTATCAAAAGCTACTTATGAGGTTGGTACTTCAAGTACAACAGGAGAAAAGTTAACCGTTAAGGTTAAGGTTACTGCAATTGATATGGTTCGTATCGCTACAAAAGTAATGAGCGAATTAATGCCAATGGCTTTTGCAAGTGCATTTTCTGATGATAAGAACGCTAGCAATGAACAAATGGATAATTTGATGAATCAGTATTTGGAAAATAGCATTTCGGATGCGCAGGCTCCAAAAGTGGCTAATGAGGTTAATGTTAATTTGATTAAAACAAAAGATGGGTGGAAGATAGCCCAGGATAACGAAGAACTATTTGATGCAATCACTGGAAATGCCTCAAAAGCCTTTAAGTAAAATTAATCATATCCAACTTCCGGTAGACAGGTAGAGCAAGCTGTTTATAAATTTAACCCTTTCTCGCTTGTCGCTTGAGGCCAGCTCCGAAGTAGCTTCGAATTTATCTCAAAAAGACAAAGAAGATTTGTTGGTTTTACTGAAAAAAATAAGAGGTGAAGGAAAATGAAAAGCAAGATCGCGGAGTCCGTTAACCTAAGGTATGCTCCCGTAGCTATTGTATTCACCAATGAAAAACCCGAAGGGGCAACCCAGTTTAAGGAAGGACGCTGGGGCTGTGTGGTGGCCATGCTTCAAGCGGCGGCGAAAGGACGGATTACGGTTTTCGACCGTAAGACTTACGGTTGCAGCGGCGGCGGCACCGGTCTCGGTTTCGGCAATACTTACATTAATATGCCGGGTGGTATCGAATATTTCCTGTCTATGGGCAACAAAGAATTCTGCCAAAGCGAAATTGGTAAAAATATAGTGAAAAATTTGCCCGCCTTGGAACATGGCGAAGCATACAAGAAAACTCCGGAGTTCGCCAAGTCCTTTATAGACGCTCTTCCCTATTATGATGTTCCCACTGAGTACGTAGTATTTAAGCCGCTGGAAATACTTTTATCAGGTGAAAAACCGGAAGTGGTGGTTTTCCTGGCTGCCCCGGATCAGCTTTCAGCCATGGTGGTACTGGCAAACTATGCCAGGCACGGCGGCGACAACGTTATTGTCCCAATGGGCGCCGGTTGCCACA
This sequence comes from Pelotomaculum sp. PtaB.Bin117, assembly GCF_002067195.1. Taxonomy (NCBI): domain Bacteria; kingdom Bacillati; phylum Bacillota; class Clostridia; order Eubacteriales; family Desulfotomaculaceae; genus Pelotomaculum; species Pelotomaculum sp. PtaB.Bin117. The sequence continues at coordinate 10,850 of NZ_MVQM01000171.1, forward strand.
GCATCTGTATCATCCCTCTCAATGAAGGGAAGTCGGATAACCCAAGGGGGGTTATCGGCCTTATAGACGTTTCCGCCCGCAAACACGTGGCAAAAGACATCCTTTCCTTCAGCGTTCCTTACAAGATGTTTCTTGAAATGGAAAGCAACGTGGAGGAGAGTTTCCTGACCAGGGATGAGTGGTTAAAAATAAAAAAAAGGAATCAGTAAAAGAAATATAAAAACCTTCCGCGCGTCGTGGAAGACAGTCAATATAAAACGATAACTAGAAGATGGGGATTATTCTGAGTGCGGCATGGAGGACCTTGGCTCCTGCCGCATTCTGATTCTAAAGAAAAAGCACTTGAAAATGAAAAAGATACCTATACACTAAGATTAGACCGGACGGTCAGTATGTATGTCATCAAGGA
>NZ_MVQM01000172.1:0-11794 GCF_002067195.1 Pelotomaculum sp. PtaB.Bin117
CCGGTACCGCAAGGAAAAAGATTTAACACTGGAACAATTATCACATAGTTTAGGTATTACCGGCTCATATCTGGGTTATCTTGAGAGAGGCCAAAGAAATACTTCACTACTGACTTTGGCTAAAATAGCAGAAATCTTAGGAGTTACGCCAGATATACTGCTTCGAGTGCCTAAAGATGAATTTCAAGAGGCTTTATATGAACTGTATGACCTGCTCACAAATACAAATGATGTAAAACATGTAACATTTTTAAAAGAGGTAATGGAATCCTACTTAAAACTAAACTATAAATAACCGAAACATTGGCTGCCTGTCTGAAGTGGAAGAAACAGAAACGCCTTAGTGATGAAAAAAGCCCCTGCGGAATTATTCCCGTCAGGAGCTTTCTTTCGCGAATAACAACTCCGGCGCGACTTAAGCCGTTTCTTCCTTCTTCTTCTTGCGGTCCAGAGCGATGATGCGCGGGGATTCCTTTTTCTGAATTGTTTCCCTGGTAACAATACATTTGGCGATGTCATCCCGTGACGGAATATCATACATCACTTCCAGCATGACTTCTTCCAAAATAGACCGCAAGCCCCTGGCGCCGGTGTTGCGCCTGAGCGCTTCTTCGGCAACCGCTTTCAACGCTTCCGGGGCAAACTCAAGGGCAACATTATCCAAGCCAAACAGTTTCTCATACTGTTTAACAAGCGCGTTCCTCGGTTCGGTGAGGATACGGATCAATGCTTCCTCATCGAGGGCATCCAAGGTGACAATAACCGGCAACCTGCCGACAAACTCAGGAATAAGTCCGTATTTAAGCAGGTCCTCCGGCAGTATATTGCTGAGGATTTCCCCTATTTTCATTTCTTTCCTGGGCTTGATTTCAGCGCCGAACCCCATCGACTTTTTGCCCGTGCGGTTCTCAATGATTTTCTCAATCCCGTCAAAAGCTCCGCCACAAATAAACAAAACATTGGTGGTGTCCAGTTGGATGAACTCCTGATGGGGGTGCTTGCGTCCGCCTTGAGGCGGGACACTGGCCACAGTGCCTTCAAGTATTTTCAGCAGTGCTTGTTGAACGCCTTCTCCGGAAACATCACGTGTTATCGACGGATTTTCCGACTTGCGGGCGATTTTGTCAATCTCGTCGATATATACAATGCCTTTTTCCGCTTTTTCCACATCATAATCCGCAGCCTGGATTAATTTCAGCAGGATGTTTTCCACATCCTCGCCCACGTAACCGGCCTCAGTCAGGGACGTGGCGTCGGCAATGGCAAAAGGAACATTCAGCAGACGGGCCAAGGTCTGGGCCAGAAGAGTTTTACCGCTTCCGGTAGGCCCCAGCATCACTATATTGCTTTTTTGCAATTCGACATCGTCAATTTTACCGCCGAGGTTGATCCGTTTATAATGATTGTAAACAGCAACCGCCAATGATTTTTTCGCATTCTCCTGTCCAATTACATATTGGTCCAGAATCTCTTTGATTTCTTTCGGCTTTGGTATATCGCCAAGTTCCAAGCCCAGGTCTTCACTGAGTTCCTCTTCAATAATTTCATTGCACAATTCAATACATTCATCACAAATATAAACACCAGGGCCAGCTACCAGTTTTTTTACTTGATCCTGAAGCTTACCGCAAAAGGAACACTTCAACTGCCCTTTATCGTTAAACATATTTCCACCTCTTTTACCTTTGCTTCCTGACATCGAACACCTCGTCAATAATACCATATTCTTTAGCATGCTGTGCCGACATAAAGAAGTCCCGTTCGGTATCCCTGGCTATTTTATCTAAAGGCTGGCCCGTATGTCTGGAGAGGATTTCATTTAAAATATCCTTTGTCCGCAAAATTTCTTTGGCGTGAATATCAATATCTGTCGCCTGACCCTGGACCCCGCCCAGCGGCTGGTGAATCATGATCCTGGCGTAAGGAAGGGCGTAACGCTTACCTTTCTCTCCAGCGGCCAAAAGAAACGACCCCATGCTGGCGGCCTGGCCCAGGCAAATGGTTGAAACGGGCGGACGAACGTACTGCATGGTATCGTAAATGGCCATCCCGGCAGTAACCACTCCCCCCGGAGAGTTAATATAAAGATGAATATCTTTTTCCGGATCTTCCGCCTCAAGGAACAGGAACTGAGCAATCACCAGATTGGCAACGTAATCATCTATCGGCCCGCCGATAAAAATGATGCGATCCTTTAACAGCCGGGAATAAATATCATATGACCTTTCCCCGCGATTAGTTTGTTCTACAACAATAGGCACCAGATTCATCTTAATCTTTTCCTCCCAACAACCTGTTTGCTTTGCTTCCTCTATTACTATTCCGCATCCTGCACGTTCGTGTCCTCAATTATCTTCGCATTATCGACCAAGAATTGAAATGTTTTTTCTTTTATTATATTATCTTTAATAAAATCAAAGCTGCCTTCACTTTCAAGAGCCTTACGAAATTCTTCGGGATCCTGACGGTATGCTGAAGCGATTTTTTCAATCTCCACTTGTATTTCCTCCTCAGTGGCCGTAATACCTTCAGCTTTACTAATAGTTTCCATCACCAGAGAAGTTTTAACGCTCCGTTCAGCCTCCGGACGCATATCTTCTCTTATCTTATCCATAGATGACTTGGAATAACTGAGATAATCCTCCATCGAAAGACCCTGTCTGGCAAAGTTGTTACTCATATTGGCAAGCATTTCTTTGGTTTGCTGTTCAATCATACTGTCCGGAATTTCGGTAACAGCGTTGTCGACAGCTTTATTGAGCAGTTCCCGCCGGAGCGTGAATTTTGCCCTGCTTTCAGCAGCTTGTATTAATTTATTCTTAATATCATCCTTTAATTCCTGAAGAGTATCAAATTCACTGACATCTTTGGCAAACTCATCATCCAAAGGCGCCAGTTCTTTTCTTTTTATTTCTTTCACTGTTACGGTAAAAGTGGCTTCCTTACCGGCTAATTCTTCCGCCTGGTATTGTTCGGGGAAAGTCACCTGGATATCCTTGGTCTCATTAATAGTCATGCCTATTACTTGCTCTTCAAATCCTTCAATAAAGGAACCGGAACCAATTTCCAGGGAATAGTCTTTGCCTTCTCCTCCTTTGAAGGGCTCACCGTTCACTTTTCCAAGAAAGTCAATTACCGCTATGTCATCTTTCGCCACAGCGCCTTCTTCCAAAGTCAGCAGCTTGGCATGGCTGTTCTGCAGCCGGTCAAGTTCTTTCTGCACATCTTCTTCTTTAATTTCATAGGACTGTTTAACTGCTTCCAAGTCCTTATACTGGCCCAGTTCTACTTCCGGTTTTACCATTACAGTGGCCTTAAACACCACCGGCTTGCCCTCTTCAGCCTGCACAATCTCAACTTGAGGCTGAGCAACAGGTTCAATACCGGTATCCTTTACCGCGTCAAGATAAGCTTCGGGCACCAAGGCTTCCACTGCTTCTTCATAAAGAGTTTCTTTACCAATATAACGCTCAAGAATATGCCGCGGAGTTTTACCCTTGCGGAAACCCGGTATGTTAACTTTTTTCACTATATTGCGGTAGGCTTTGTTTACTGCCTGTGAGAATAGTTCGGCATCCACCTCTACCTCAAGGAGAACTGTGTTCTTTTCTATCCTTTCCGCGTTAGCTTTCATGTATGCTCCTCCTTAAAAGTTTGATTGCATTCTAGTAATTTACTTAGACAATTGCTGTATAGAAAAGTCACACCCTCTCCGTTGATTATGAATACCATAAAATACCTGTAATAATATTCTAACCGCTTTAATAAATTATTCTACAATTACCATATTCTTTCCTTCAAAACTCTTTCCTTAAAATACAACTAAAAAACCAAGGCATACAAAAGCCCTGGCACCAATCATTTTCTTATTACCGGTGGGGCTCACCCGCCTGCCGCGCCGCTGACAAGAACCAAACGCTGCAATACTACCGTCGCAAGGCGGTATTATATTACTTTTCAATTATATCCGCACCGGTGAAAATTATCAACTGGTAAAAAGAATTTCTTTAAATATTGACTTTACCCAAAACCATTTGCATCTATATTAATTTAATGTAATAATATAAACATCCGCTCAAATAATCAAATGGTTTTTTCTTGACAATGCCATTATTATTTGTTAACATAACTTTTGCGGATATTTGGGGAAACTTTGACAGCATCATATTGGCAACGTGGTGGGTATAGCTCAGATGGATAGAGCACCAGATTGTGGCTCTGGGGGTCGTGGGTTCGAGTCCCATTACCCACCCCACTCATTATTACTGGGGCGTCGCCAAGCGGTAAGGCACCGGTCTTTGGCACCGGCATTTCGTTGGTTCGAATCCAGCCGCCCCAGCCATATTAAGGTTCTGGAACAAGCACACAATGATTTTAAAAAGAGATCCCGTATCATTATCAAAGTGATACGGGATTACTGTTTAAATCATTTTTATCATGCTCATCAATTAAACTTTAAACTTGCCTACTAATTCATCCAGTTCTCCGGACAGCTTGGACAGGGTCTCAGTAGAAGCCGAAACCTCTTCCATGACAGCGGTTTGTTCTTCGGTGGATGCCGCTACATTTTGTACTCCCGCCGATACCTGTTCCGCCGCAGCGGCAACATCCTGGATTTGCTCTGTCAAACCCTGTATTGCTTCAATAATAGTCTTGAATCCTTCACCTACACCCTGGACTATCTTAGTGCCCGACTCAACCACTTTGACACTCTCTTCCGTCTCCTCAACCGCTTTCCGTGATTCAACCTGAATGGCGTTAACCAGATTGTTTATCTCTTTAGTAGCATCGGCAGACTGTTCGGCTAACTTTCTCACTTCCTCAGCCACGACGGCAAATCCCATGCCCTGTTCGCCCGCCCGGGCCGCTTCAATAGCCGCGTTAAGGGCCAGCAAGTTGGTTTGATCGGCAATGGTTGTAATCAAACCGACAATATGATTTATCTCCTGTGATTTTTTGCTCAAGTCGTTTATCACTTTGGAAACATCTTCAGACGATTTGGCAATATTCCTCATTTGCTCACTAACATTGATAATATCCCTGTTACCCGCGTTGGCCTGCTCGGTTACAGACTGCGATGCCTCCGAAATTTCCTGAATACTGGTCGAAACCTGTTCAATGGTAGTGGCAATTTCACCCGCGGCGGCAGCGGTCTCGCTGGCGCCGGCCGCCGTTTGCTGCGCGTTAAGCGTCAATTGCTGGGCTGAATCGGCAACCATATCGGATTTTTCGTTTATCTGCTGCACCATTAAGCGCATATTGCCAACCATGTCACCAAAAGCCCCGGCCAGCGTGCCCACCTCATCTTTAGAACCGGCCGTGATCTGCACTGTTAAATCACCGGACGAAGCAACACCCGCCGTCTTGACTAAAGATACGATCGGTCTGGCAATGCCGGTGGCAAACCAATAACCGAGACCCAGCATAATAAAGGCTACAATAGTGCCTACCACGTATGAAGTAACCACGGTCCTGCCGGCTTCACGGTCCAGTTCCTGGCTCCGGGTATTGATGTTACTATTATACGAGTTAACAGAATTTTGGATAATTCCTTCCAAATCCGCCATAACAGTACCAGCCTCGGCAATTTGCGGTCTGAGCTGTTGAAGCGTCACTCCCCGCTGAACCGAAGCAACAATGCCGTCAGCTAAGCTCACATAATTGTTTATGCCGTTTTCGAATTGTGCCCAGGCTTCCTTGTTACTAACAAGATTATTGTTGTTATGAAACGCCAGCTGCTCCTTTAATTCATTGACAGCTTCCCGGTAATGGTTTAGATTGTTGTCACTCGGTTCAATAAAGTATCCGCGTACAGTATATCCCACCTTATATAGATGACCTTGCAGTGCCAAAGTTGATTGGGCAACCTTAACATCTTTTTCCAGGAGATTTGAATAATTTTTGTCAATGCTAGTCATTGAGATGGAACCAAATATGACTATCCCAAGCATAAAAGCACCGAATAGAATTATTAAAAGAAATATTTTACCTTTAATCCCAAGATTCAACTATATCCCCTCCCCCATACCTCTCCCGGGGTCATTTAATTATTTATATTTATTTATATTACCGAAGCAACTTCCTCAAGTTTTCCGGCTGAAGAAGCCAGTTCCTGCATGGCCGCGGATATTTCCTCGGTAGCCGCTGCCTGCTCCTCGCTCAAGGCTGCCGCTTCGACAACTTTTTCTGACATTACCAGCACTTTATCATTTATGATGGCAAGGATATCTCTAATTTCCTTGACGGCCTGCGCACTTTTTATTGAAAGCTTGCGGATTTCCTCAGCTACAACCGAAAACCCCCTCCCATGATCTCCAGCCCTTGCCGCCTCTATTGCCGCGTTAAGCCCCAGCAGATTTGATGTGTCAGCCACCTCGTGAATAAATCCAAGAATCACATCTGTTTTCTTAACCTGCTCCAACACCTCCTTACCCAGGTTTTCGAGAACTTCCTGACTGCCGGCCAACTGCTGGGCGGATGAAGCAAGTTCTTCAACAGTAGCGGAAGTTTGCTGCGTTGAAGACGCGACATTCTGCGCCACCTCAATTAATGTCTCCTGGTTTTTAAGACTCAAACCAAAAGCGACCGCCCCAGCAACCTGCCCGCTGTCGTCTTTCAACGGCAGCCCTCTTGACTTGAAAGACACGCCATAAGCTTCCTTGGGCACCACTGTGTCAATGGTTCTTCCGGTACTGACGGCGCCATACAATCCACTGCCTTTAGGAATCGCGTCTCCAGGCTTCGACCCAAAGTTAATCTCCTGGCCGGGCAGGTAATAAATAAACTTTTCCCTGTCCGACACACCAATCGTACAGTCCATCGGAACCATCTCCTGGATAATCGGAGCAAGCTTAACTACTAAATCAATAATGCTATCTTTTTTTGCAGACCCCGGAATTTCGTCTGATGCGGTTGATGGTGGCACCACAGCGGGTTGTCCGTCTTTAGCAAGATAATTATCAAGCTTTTTCTGAGGTTTATTCCACAGCATATAGTTTATCCTCCTATCTCAATATCATGGCATTATTAAGCTATAACAATCCAGAGCACAGATTTGTGTTTACCGGCTCGCACCGATGGACTCTACATCATAACAACACCTTATATAATTCTCTACTTAGGTGTGCTGTCACCTTCCTTCAATTAAGAACAGATGCCATCCTCACTCACATATCAATTATTCCAGCCTGTTATCCCGCTTTATTGCTGCATAGAAACCATAACAATCATCTGCCGCAGGTATACGCTTCAACAAATATTAAAGGATACCCATGGAAGAATACGGCAATATTTATTTCCTAAAAATTACTTCGACAAAAATACCAATTATCCTTCAGCAGTTGTTCTAAAAAAGGGGATAATTAAAAATATTTTGACTCTTTTCAGTATTAATTGTCACTTCTCTTTTATCTATTGCTAAATGGTATGTGTTGGTATACCTTGACAGAAAAAAATCCAGTGTAGTAAACTAGATTAGCAACTCTTTTGAACCCGTACTTTTGAAATAAAAAATTCTGTATATATCTATATATATATATGTAATTACAAGCGGGCGTGGCGGAATGGCAGACGCGCTGGACTTAGGATCCAGTGGGGGCAACCTCGTGCGGGTTCAACTCCCGCCGCCCGCACCAAGAAAATCAAGGCCTTCGAAAACGGAGGCCTTTTATTTTTGCATTTTATCTAACATTTTATCCAACATTTTCATTTCTCTCTTTAATTAAAACCTAATTATCTATCAGTATCTGTAAACCCCTGAAAGCAACATTCTTACCCATTAACCGCTAAGGTGACAAGCCTAGTAACACAAACAAATATCCTGGCAGTATCGACAGGACGCTATCGTTAGTATCCAGAGTAAAAAAATAACCTTCGTTTAATTATTTACATCATCCTCGTGTGACAGCTGAGCACGTCGGGAAGCAGCGCGCCCGATAGGCGAAGCTGCCCCGGCATAGCGGCTGAGCGGAGCCGGCAGACCCCCAGAACCGGCCTAAGCTTGCCTTATCCCCGCCAGCCAAAGGGCCGGGCAACCGCCTGGCCTGAACTTCCTTACCTAAGAATGATGTTTGCAAAAATGTCTTAAGGGTAAGCGCCTTAACGGGTTTCCATAGTAAAATTAGTATCTGGTTATGTCGCATGAGCTTAAAATGCCAATTAACAATATTCTTACTGACATTATTTATATTTATCATATATTTTGTGATTTCTTATATTCTACACCTTCTTTAAACACATTCCCCACAGCCCGACCTAAATCAAAGTTACTGGCACCCATCATAATCATCGGATTGATTTTTAGTGGGTCAGGCTTGTCGTCTGTCAAGCATTGCTTATTTAGGTATGTAGAAACTATCTCCCCAAAGAACACTTCAAAGCCGCAAATAGGAATGCTATGAATGATCTTACAGAGAAAATTCAACGGACATTCGCTAATCATGGGAGCTTTTTCAAGTTCATCATAAAACGGAGTAAACACAATTGCCTTATCTGTTGTTTTTCCCGATACTATACCGCAATAATCTGTCATTTGAACCATATCTGCCGAGGGTACATTGATACTAAAATATCCATTTTCCTTAACCCCAATAGTTGTATAATGAGTGCTTTTTAATGAGATGTAAAACACTGGTTCCAGACACACCACACCAAATGCTCCAACGGTGGCATAGTTAGGTTTGCCATTTACATCGGCTCCGATAAGGACAGTTGGAGCAGGACTTACCATAGGATAATTTTTGATTTTTACTTTTTCCACATTAAAACCTCCCAAATTTTATTTTGCTTGGAAGCCAGCATTAAAAATATAATTGAAATCCCAAAAAAAGAATAGACTTTTTCTTTTTTGTGAGTTAAGCTACTGTTGTGGTATACCCCAAAGCCTATATGCCATTTTTTTAATTTTCATGGGCATCTATATAATTCGAAAAATAAGAAAGTCGATTATCCTTATCATAGGGAAAATCGGCTTTTTTTATTCTATAATTGTCTTAACATGGGTTTTCCAGCATTTTACTGCGACAGATCCTTATTGCGTATAAATAACAAAATGTGCCAGTTACGGTTGTTACAATTTGTAAGCTTCCTCGAACTGCACAAATCTTGACCATGTATGTATCAGCGCCTGATACCTTGGTGGGCAACCGCCCGCCATTATGTAAAACCGGCAACTGCCGGTCGAAGCGGAACTATCAGCACTAGACCTAGCGCGGCCGGCGCGGCAACAAACTCTGGAGCCTGGCATGGGCAGCAACCAGTACCCGCTAGCGGCGGGCTCAAAAAAATATTTTTTACCCAGAGTCCAGGGCTAAACTAAAAAATATTTTTTTGAGCGTACCCTTGACAGTTGCCCGGGAGGTTCACGGAGGCCGCGCCGACGGGGGCCGGAGCTGCAGTACAATGGAAGAAAAGGGAGGCGATTGTCTACACCGGCACAGCGAAGCACCCGGAGCCCCCGACCCCCATGATTGGGGTCGGGGGCTCCGGGTGCTGGGGGTTGAAGGACCACGGAGAATGACCCGGACAGGACCCTAGTGCTGGGCAGTCTGGCCGGGCTGGCTGACTTACAAAGTCAAGCCTTTAAGGCCAGCCAGGGCAGTCTGGTCTGCCCGACACCGACAGTGTCGGCACCAGCGGGTTTATAATGCTTTTTATCTGTATACATATCCCGTAAACTCACAACAAGCAAGCAATTTTCACGATAATTATAATTTCCATCTGGATATTGTAGATATATATTTTCGAACTCAGTATCTGTTATGCTCACATACCAATAACGGATTCCGCTATAATTAAAGCTCATTGTTACCTTTTTCTTTCCATTATCAGACCATTGTTTCACATGTACACAAATATCTTCTGGTGAAATCAGAATGAGTGAGTACCTATCTGCCTTATTTAAGCTTTTTAAATAAGCACCTTCAATAGATTTATCAGCATCATAAAAGAGAAAAGTGTTAATACTCCCGCAAAATGTCCAGAAATAGCTGGTGTTAATTGTCCCTAATCTGCCGGATAAACTGACCGAAAAAGAAAGTCGGTCAGTCTGTCCGTCAGATGGTAAGAAAACTTACCTGTCCATCGCCTTAAATGTTAAAATATCCTCTCTGGCTTCATGGAGCTTTTCCTTAAAGACCAATTTGAACCAGGCTGTTCTGTTGCGGGTGGGCGGATACTGCTTAAGCTTATCGTAAACCTTGCAAACAGCTTCAATCATTTCGCTTGGCGCATAACCGAACTCCTCCGCCAACTGAGTGGCTAAGGGCAGCAAATCGTAAAAGCCGGTGTGGATAAAGTAATCTTCCAAGCTTAATAAAGGCCTGCTCATGACAGTTCCCCCTCAATCACCCGTTTCACCATCCGGTCATCAATGATACGGTGTCCGTTTTGAGCGCCATACATCAAGGCGTGGGTACATACTTTGTTAATCAGTCTGGCGGTTCCGCTGGAAAAGCGGTAGATGTCATCAACGGCCTGGTCGGAAAAGATATCCTGGGTGGCGCCGGCATAAGCCAAATGCTGCCTGATGTAGGCACCTGCTTCAGCGCGGTCATAGTAGTTCAGCTTGCACTGAAGATCAATCCGCTGGCGAATCGCGGCATAAGACTGTAATTGCAGCCGGTCCCAGAGTTCTGTCTGCCCTACCAGAATAAGGGCCATCGGGCTTTGGGCATCCATATTCATGTTCAGGAGAAAGCGGACTTCCTCCAGCATCTCTTTATCCAAAAGATGGGCTTCATCTACGACCACAACCGGCTGCTGGTGGTGAACCACCTGCATCAGTTCCACTTCCCGGTGCAGCTGACGCTTGGCATCGCCCCGGTAAAATTTCGCTTCATGTCCGAGCTGCTCTAAGATTCCTTTGTAAAAATGACGCGGGGTAAGCCTGGAGTCGGAGATATAGAGCACTTTAAATTTGGCGGGGTTTAAGATTTCAGCATAACAGCGGATAGTGGTCGTTTTGCCTGTCCCGCAGTCTCCGGTAATTACCGCAAACCATCTGCGTTCGGCCGCGTACTCAAGTCTGCCCAGGGTTTCCTCCAAGACAGCCGATTTATATAAATATTCAGTGGGAATATCCCTGGAAAACGGAACCTTATTTAAGTTGTAAAAGGATTCAAACATGACGGCCATCCTCCTTTCCTACACTGCGAAAGGAGATCGCCTGGTTTTGACGGTTTTGTCTTTCTTTATTCCTAGATGCAGCGGCAGTAAGCAGTCGAGAAGAATCCGCGGGCTTTCTTTGCAAATACTCCGGTAATCCCGAACGTTTGCCGACACGTTCACCGATGGTTAGTTCTTTCGCTTTAAAAGGGGTATAGCCCTCATATTCGATCGTAAGCTCGGAAATATCCGCCGGGTCATAAACGACATCCACTGTGCAGCCAATGAAGCTTAAGCCCGCTTCATATTTTTTGCTCATAAAGTTAATACGACCGGACTTATCCACTTTACGGGATTCACAGTGTAAAAAAGCATTAGCCAAAACATGGGGTTCGATAAACATAAGGGGATGGCTGTCACTGTGAAAGGCGGCTTCCGGGCTCATATTGCTTTTCAGAGCAGTGTGCGGCTTATTCTGGTAGCATTCAGAAAGCCAGATTTGGAATAATTCATTCAGTCTTTCTAATGTTTGCGGTTTCTCCAGAGCAGATTCCCGTAAGAAGGAATCGACAGTTTGGTTAAACTTTTCAACCTTGCCGGTATTATGTAGAGCTCTACATAATGAATAGTAAATTATCCAAAGTCAATAAAACAAAAAATAGCTCTACGAAAACGTGAGCTGACTTTGGAT
>NZ_MVQM01000173.1:0-10366 GCF_002067195.1 Pelotomaculum sp. PtaB.Bin117
AGAGATAGTAAGTTTAGAAAGGTAATATTCAAATTGTTTGCTGGTTTGTATATGAATCTGTTGTTTCAATAATACCATCAGTATCTATTCGATGGTAACTCCTGACTCTATAAGTACCGGAGGAAAGAGTTCCCGAGGTTCCTATGGAAATGACATTTGAATCGTCATAATTGCAATTATACCAACTTTTTACCACAGTCCAGTTACTGCCGTTTTTCTTTTCAAGATAAACAGTAACTGCGATTTTTTCAACATTTGTATATGCTCTGGTTTCTCCTTTAACGCTTATTGTATTATTAGTATTAACCAATATTGAGCTCTGGGCTTTTGATAAATAATCAAATGAAATTGAAGTAACGACACCGTCCCCTCCGTTTTTTGCTTCAGCAAGGCCAGATGATAGCAATAGTAACAACATTGATACTAGAAGCATAAACAAAAAACGTCTTTTCATAAAGACCCTCCTTAAATATGTCTCTATAAATAATAGACGTTTAATATCAATTATGGTTGCATAATGTGAAAATTTTTTAAATATTATTTATTTACGTTATTGCTCACTTTAATTGCAGGACATAGAAAATCTTTTTAATTATATATGATTATTTGACTGAATTCGACATTATTCAACAAATGTACATTTGAAAAGCTCAAGGGCACAATATTTTCATAAATATTAAAGGATGCCCCAGAAAATTGTCGAAGTTATCTCTTATTGTCGATAAATTGAGGAGGAAAGTTTATTGAGTATTTTCCCATTTGATAAAAATAAAACTCATGATGATATAGCGGAATTTATTTTTAAAAATTATTATAAAACTGCTTATTATATAGCCTACAGATACTGTGATAATAAATTTATAGCTGAGGAAGCCGCCCAAGAAACTATTTTCAAGGCTATAAATAATTTTGACAAACTAAAAGAACCGGATAAGTTGGAATCATGGTTAAAGACTGTAGCAAAAAACACTGTGTTTGACATACTTAGAAAAATGATTAAAGAAAAAACTTATGATATTAACGACTTTGAGGACACACAAATCAATCCTTTTTTTATAGTCGAAAATAAAGAAATCATTGAAGAGTTACGACAAATTATTAGAAATTTAGAAGAACCTTATCATGCTATAATTGTTTTGTATTATTGTGAAGACATGAAAATAAAGGAAATATCATCCATATTGAACATATCGGAAGGAACGATTAAGTCCATTTTGTATCGGAGTAGGGATAAGATTAAGAGAGAAATGATTAAGAGAGGATTTATTGAAGAATAAAGGAAGAAGGTGAAGATATTAATGAATCCTAAAACCGCAATGGACGACTTAATTGAACAAGCAGCAAAGGCAAACATTAACGAAGAGCTGCCAAAAGAGATCAATCTGGATGGAGAATGGGTTAAATTTAAAGAAAAATATTTACCACGAAGAAACTATTATTTTGTAAAAAAAAGTATTGCTATAATAATTCCCGTTTTATTCTGTGTTGGCATCTTATTAAGTTTATTGTTTCCTGTACAGGCCAAGGCTATAAGTTTAAAGTCTTTAGAATTTTTTAAATCATTTATAATTGGAAAAGTTCAAACTGTCGGCATCAATTATGCGAATAAAGATTCTGCCGGCAAAGATATAAATAGCTTAAGCCCGGATATTATTGAAAAGATTCAATCTGTTCCATTTGAGATTCTTTTGCCCGTCGATTATCTGAACGAATATCACATTAATTCCTTCACAGCGGAAGAACTTGGTGATTCTACCGACGTTTCAATAAAATTGGCTACAGACGATAACCGTAAGGTTGACATTCAACAGATCAACATCACAAAAGGCTTTAGCCAGGGTCTTTCTTTTGACAACGAGGATGCCGTTCTTAAGAGAATTAGAATTAATGGACAAGAAGCAACGTTAGTTGCTTATAAAAAGCAGCTTGTTTCATTGAGTTGGATTGATGGTGAGGTTTTTATTTCTATGGATGGCAATATTAGCGAGGACGAAATAATCCAGTTGGGCAGCAATATGCGCAGGGTTCCTTAAGAGTTGTTTTTCAGTCTTCCAGGTTAAACTGGTTCTGAACCTTTACGTTCCCATAGACCTATCCGCTGAGTGGAAGCAATAGTACTTCTGGCAGCACCGAGGATAGCCAATATTACTTGATCTTACAAGTAAATATCTTAATGTTGCTGACAAGATTGAGTATTAAAGCGATAAGAATTATTATAACCAAGGAAATAATGAAAACACCGAATAATTTAAGGTTCAAAAAAGTAAAATTCCAATTTTGCCACTTTGCCGCAGCTGCCATCGCCGCGGCGGCCGGCTGCAGCGGGCTGTACCATTGGAAAATAACGTAGGTGTATAAGCCGGCGAGAAAACTGTGGGCGACGCGGATTATAATGAAGGGGTGCATCCTGATATCGGTTTCGCTGATCATACTGGCCGCCTGGGCGTGTATGGACAGGCCGCTCCAGGCCAGGATCATCCCAACGGCAACCACTTGCTGGAGCAGCGGGGCCGTTGTTTCACTGGCAAGTTTTGAGCCGATGGTCATTTCAAAAAAACCGCTGGCCAGGGCTGGGAGAATTTCAGGGGAAAATCCCAACGGGAGGAGAAAAATGCCGAGGCAACCGGCCAGACTGTTAATAAAGCCGGCGGCGGTCAGCATTTTGATGATTACGGCGAAAAGGATAATAAAACCGCCGATGTTGAGCAGGTTGGTTACGGCGTTGCGCACCGCGTCCCCCATGATTTTCCCGAGCGGGCGGTTGTCTTGCCGCTGCAACTGAAGCATCTGCCGGAAAGCCTGGCCTGCCAGCCCCCTGCTTTGGGCCGGCGGCTCGGGTACGCGTTCGGCATCGTTGCGCGCGTAGAAGCGCAGGACAAAGCCTAGGGTAATATTTGATAGATAATGGGCACCGGCGATAATGCAACCGAGGGTGGGGTTGTTGAACATGCCGACCGCGACTGCGACCAGCATAAATAGAGGGGAGGAATTATTGGTGAACGACATCAGCCGTTCGGCCTCGATCCTGGTGCATAGCCCTTGCGAGCGGAGCCTGGCGGTAACCATGGAGCCAATCGGGTAGCCGCTGCTGAAGCCGACGGCCATAACGAAAGAGCCGGCGCCGGGCACGTTGAATAGCGGGCGCATCACCGGCTCCAGCAGCACGCCCATAAAGTGAACCACACCGAAGCTCATCAATAGTTCGGATGCGATAAAAAAGGGCAAGAGCGAAGGAAAGACGATGTTCCACCAAGTTTTCAAACCCATAACAGCGCCGTCAAATGCGACGCGTGGCTGGAATATCATTGATAGGACAAAAAGAACCGCTAGTGTTGTCCATAACAGCTTATTATAATCTTTCGCCCGGCCTGGTGGCTTATATAAGTGCCTCATAACTCACCTCACTCCTAACTCTTAAGCCTCTTTCTTTTGATAATTAATAATTTATTAACTAATTCACCCGGTTATGTTTTATTAAAAAAGGATTCAAAAAAGCTCCCGTGAGTGAAATTCTTGAATATTTTTGTCAATCGGTAGGTTTCGACAAAATTTCTGAAGGAAAATGTTAATAAAAAGTTGAAAAAATGGAATGAACAATAATTTGCTTTCTGTGGATGGAGGCGGGTATGTTGAAAGATAATGCCACCCTAAAAAATAGTGAATTAATTGAACTAAGCTTAAAAATGTTGGAGCAGCGAAGAGCTGTGGTTATTCAAAGTGTTTTTGAACAGGCGCCGGTCGGTCTGGTTCTTTTGGATGCGGATTTAAAATACAGTCAAATCAACATTTATGCGGCTTCAATTACCGGCCACAGACCTGAAGAATTAATTGGTAAATATATGGAAGATAATTTGACTAATTATTTTCAGGCGGAAGATGTAAAAAGACTCATTGACCAGTGCAAAAAAACTCTTATTACCGGAAAAAGTTTTGAATTGCATGGTTTGCCGCAGGAATCAAAATTTAATAAATATTTGTATTGGGATTGTCAGATATGGTGTGTTAAAGACGTTGACAGGAGTTTCAGCGGCTTGTTGCTTACTGTAAAAGATATCACCCGGCATGTTTATGGCCATTTCAGGTTGGAAAATGATCTGCGAACTCTTTTTAACGCTGTAAGCGATATTTTGTGCATCGGGGATTTAAATAAAATTAAAATGGTTAATCCCTCGGTAAAAAGCATCCTTGGCTATACCGGTGAGGAATTTTGCTCGATTGACTTCCGGACCCTAATTCACCCCGAGGATTTGCCTTCAACTAATAATAAAATGCATTCACTGGCACAATATGAGTGCTTAAATAAATTTACAAACAGGTTGCGTTGTAAAGACGGAACATATAAATGGCTTGAGTGGAACGTGGTGCAGGATGAGCAAAGCGGTTTAATATGTAGCGTTGCAAGGGATATAACCGATAAAAAAAGGCTTGAGGAGGAGCTTGAGAAATCCAACCGCCAAAAAACTGAAATACTTGAAAGAATTACAGACGGCTTTGTTAGCTGTAATAAGGACTGGCGAGTTACCTACGCTAATAAAGAAGCGCAGCGTATCGGCAAAAAGTCACCTAAAGAATTAATTGGAAGGACTATTTGGGAGCTGTTCCCGGATGCGAACAAATCAGAATTGCTGCAATCTCTGCAAAAAACAATGGCAGAGCAAAAGCCTTTGCAGGTGAATTATTATTCAAATTTTCTGAACTCTTGCTTTGAATTTCACGCTTATCCTTCTCCCGAGGGATTGTCGGTAATTATACATGACATTACAGAACGAAAAATGATGGAAAAGCAAAAAGAAGAAATAAAAAAGAGCGAAGAAGGCTTTTTGAAAGCATTTAAGGCCAACCCAAACATACAAACTATAAAATTACTGAGAAATGAAAGTTATGTCGATGTTAATGAAAGTTTCGAAAACTTTACCGGTTATAAACGGGAAGAAGTGATCGGGCGCACCCTGGCGGACTTGAAAATTTGTCTGGAACCAGAAAAATATTCGCAGATGATGGAACGAATAAAGGAAAATGGATTTGCTAAAAACGTGGAACTAGCCTTTCACGCAAAGTCTGGAGAACTTGGTTTCGGGCTTATGTCTTCTGTTGTCATAGAACTTTACGGCGAGCAGTGCATACTCGCGTCAACGGTTGATATTACTGAGCAAAAGAAGATGGAAAAAGAATTGGACCGCTTGGATAGACTGAACCTCGTCGGTGAAATGGCCGCCGGCATCGGCCACGAGGTGCGCAATCCAATGACGACCGTTAGAGGGTTTCTGCAATTGCTGTCCGGCAAAAAGGAATTTTCAGAACACAGCGGCCATTTTTCTCTTATGATAGAAGAGTTGGATAGGGCAAACTCGATAATTACTGAATTTTTATCTTTGGCCAGAAACAAAGCCGTTGATTTGCAAAAGAAAAACATAAATACCATTATTGAAGCGCTATACCCGTTGATTCAGGCAAACGCCATGAAACACGATAATTATATTGAAATATTTTTAAGTGACGTGCCTGAAATACTTCTTAATCAGAAAGAAATCCGCCAGTTGATCCTGAACCTTGTTTGCAACGGGTTGCAGGCAATGTCTCCGGGCGGAAAAATAACGATAAAAACATTTACAGAAAGGGAAGAAGTGATTTTGGCCGTTCAGGATGAAGGAAAAGGAATTTCACCTGAAATAATTGATAGAATCGGCACGCCGTTTTTTACTACAAAAGAAAACGGCACAGGCCTGGGGCTGTCTATGTGCTACAGTATCGCTAACCGGCACAACGCTAAAATTTCTCTTGACACCAATCCGCATGGCACCACTTTTTTCGTGCGCTTCAAAGTTGTTTAGGTGAATCTTGCAGGCCGATTTGCCGCAAGGCAGGAAAAATCTTGACAAAGCCGCGATATCTTATATATAATTCTTCATGTTGAATATGGGGTGGAACTTTATGCTGCAGCTGGATGTCGGCGCGATAAAGAAGGCGCCGGGGGATTTCGGGCCTTTTAATTTGTCGGCGGAATTGCCTCCTTTTGAACTGCGGGGGGAATATTTAGGTTTTCTGGGTCCGGTGAAAGCCAGTCTGATTGTCAGCAACGTCGATTCAGCGTTAGTGGTTGAGGGAG
This sequence comes from Pelotomaculum sp. PtaB.Bin117, assembly GCF_002067195.1. NCBI lineage: Bacteria > Bacillati > Bacillota > Clostridia > Eubacteriales > Desulfotomaculaceae > Pelotomaculum > Pelotomaculum sp. PtaB.Bin117. The sequence continues at coordinate 6,107 of NZ_MVQM01000173.1, forward strand.
AGGTGTCCGGCGGGCTAAAGCTTAATTGCGGCCGTTGCCTGGAACCTTACGATTATTTTTTTCATGTTCCTTTTAAAGAAACATATGCCCAAGCGGCGCAGGACAGTGAAGGGGAAGTTGTGACTTTCAGCGGGGATATTCTTGATATCGCTCCTGAAGTATTGAATAGTATAATTCTCTCATTACCGATGAAAGCGCTATGCAGCGAGGACTGCCGGGGTCTGTGTCCCAGGTGCGGATGCAACCTGAATGAAAGCCGGTGTGATTGTTCAGACGATGAAACAGACCCGCGTTTAAGTGTTTTAAAGAAATTGTTGAAAGGAACCAATCAGTAGCTTCCACAGCCGGATTCCGGCCTGAAGGAAGTAATAATTTTAAGCTATTTGGTAAAACATGAGAAAGGATTAGGGGTGTTAAAATGGGAGTACCAAAAAGGAAATCATCCAAACAGCGGGGGAGACAGCGGCGCGCAGCCAATGAGAAACTGGGAGCTCCGGCACTGGTGAATTGCCCGCAGTGCCGCGCTTTGATTATGCCTCATCATATGTGCCCGGAATGCGGATATTACAAAGCCAGAAAAGTTGTAGAGATGAAATAGGTCAAAAATTAGCTTTTTTTTAATAAGCTTCAGGTTGCCAAACCTAAGCTTATTTTTTTCCATTTGCTTGCCAATTAGCATTCTGTACATTATACTATTTTTAGCACCTGGTACTAATTAATAGTCATTTTTGAGGGTGAGGGGTTGTGTCTCGGGAAAGCGCCAGTAAAATTGAGAGACTGCGGTGTCTTGCGATGTATCTGGACAGCGACCCTTTCTTGACTGATGAAGACTTGGCGCAAATTTTTAATGTCAGTGTTCAGACCATTAGATTGGACAGAGCGGTTTTAAAAATCCCTGAGCACAGACAGAGATTAAAAAATGTGGCCATGGGAATGGGAGCACCGCTCAGAACGCTGTCCGGAGGGGAAATAGTGGGGGAACTGCTGGATTTGGATGTCGGCCGCAACGGGACGTCAATCCTGGATGTAACCCCTGAAATGACGCTCAGCAAAATTAGAGTTCTTAGGGGCCATCATCTTTTTGCGCAGGCTAACTCGCTTGCCGTTGCGGTAATTAATGCCGAAGCGGCTTTAACCGGTATCGCCAGGGTAAGTTTTAAACAGCCGGTTTACTGCGGAGAAAAAGTGCTCGCTAAAGCGGTTATAAAATCAAACAAGGGAAATAAATACATGGTAAAAGTTGTCTCTTATGTTAAGGGAGAAGTTGTGTTCCAAGCTAAATTTATTGTTTTTGCGATAGCGGAGGAGGTACCGCAGTGAAAATCGCTGTGGATGCTATGGGTGGTGACAATGCCCCGGGGGAAATAGTCAAGGGTGCTCTTCAGGCTGTTGAGGAATATGGGGTGGCTGTTACCCTGGTGGGGGACGAAAATCAGGTGCGCGCCGAACTCGGGAGCGGCGAGGCAGCCGGATTGGTGAATGTTGTGCACGCCCCTGAAGTGATTGAAATGAAAGATCACCCGGCAGTAGCCGTGCGGCGGAAAAAAAATTCGTCTATTGTCAGGGCGACCCAGTTGGTCAAGGAAGGTGAGGCCGACGCTGTGGTGTCAGCGGGCAACACCGGCGCTTCCATGACGTCGGCTTTGCTGAGTCTCGGCAGGATCAAAGGTATCGACCGCCCGGCCATAGCCGTGGTGCTGCCAAGTGAGAAAGATTTTACCTTGCTTTTGGATATCGGAGCCAATGTGGACTGTAAACCGCATAACTTGTTTCAGTTCGGTATGATGGGCCATCTGTACGCTCACAAGATTCTCGGAGTTGACAATCCCAGAGTCGGCCTTTTGAGCAACGGTGAGGAAGAAACAAAAGGAAACGAAGCAACACTGGCGGCGTTTCCATTGCTGCAAAAAGCGGGAATTAATTTTATCGGCAATGTGGAAGGCGGCGAAATCTTTCGGGGTACGGCGCACGTGCTGGTTTGTGACGGTTTTCTTGGAAATATAGTTTTAAAGGCTGGAGAGGGGTTGGCAGAATCTCTCTTTAACATCATGAAAGAGGAAATTGCCAAGAGTTTTTTGGCAAAATTGGGAATTGTTATGGCCGGGGCAGCTTTGAAGGGTTTCCAAAGGCGGATTGAATATACCGAATACGGCGGCGCTCCTTTATTGGGAGTAAACGGGGTGTCGGTAATCTGCCACGGCAGATCCACGGCCAAAGCGATAAAAAATGCAATCAGAGTGGCTATGGAATCAGTTGATAATTCTCTGGTGGATGCTATCAGGGATAGCATTACGATTGCTGAAAAGAAAGAGGTTGATTGCGCCGATGCACAGGGAAGTGGTTAACGCCGGAATTTTGGGGATTGGGACCTATGTACCGGAGCGAATTCTTACCAATGACGAATTGGAGAAAATGGTAGATACCAGCGGCGAATGGATTCGTTCCAGGACCGGAATAAACGAAAGACGAATCGCCAGCCGGGAACAGGCCAAGGTCTCCGCCATAATGGAGGCGATGGAGCGCTACTCCGCGGAGCCGCGGAACGAGAAGCTGCGCACGGACATGATGGAGGACCTGCTGTCCAGCGAGAACGCCGTGGACCCCCGCTCGCTCATACTTCCCCAAATGGTGAACATGCATGTCCACTACCATCCCATCGCCTGGGTCAAGGGCTACGACCTGATCGAGGGAGAGGACATATGGGTGCCGGCCGTGGCGGTATATCATCCATACGAATCAAAGAGGGACCTGCAGCTGTTCCGGAGCAACACCAACGGTCTGGCCTCCGGGAACAACCTGGAGGAGTCGGTGCTGCACGCCATGTGCGAGGTCATCGAGAGGGACGCCTGGTCCATCTGCGAGGCCAGGCGCAAGCCCCGGGGGGAGATAGTCGTGGAGGACGACTGCCCGGTGGTCAGCGATCTGCTGGATAGGTTCGCCAAGCAGGGGGTGGAGGTCCACCTCAAGGACCTGACCAGCGATGTGGGCATCCCGACCATCGCCGCCGCTGCGGACGACGTCAGGTTGAAGGACCCTGCCCTGCTTAACTTGGGCGTGGGCACCCATCTGAGCCCCCGGGTGGCGGCCATACGGGCGCTCACCGAGGTGGCGCAGAGCCGCTGCACGCAGATCCACGGCGCCCGCGAGGACACCACCAAGGCCGACCTGAACCGCACGCTGGGCTATGAGCGCATGAAGCGCATGAACGCCATGTACTTCTCCCCGTCCGATGGTATCAGCATGTCCGATTTCCCGGAGTTCGACACCAAGGACCTGTTGGAGGACATCGAGGTGGTCCTGGACCATCTGGTCGGCCTAGGGTTCGAGAAGGTCATCGTGGTCGAACTGACCAGGCCCGAGCTCGAGGTCCCGGTCGTGCGCGTGATCATTCCTGGCATGGAGATCTACGCCATGGACATGGACCGCCTGGGCCCGAGGCTGGTGGCATGAGGCCGGTGGTCTTCCTGGGCCCCAGCCTTCCCCGCGAGGAGGCGGAGGCGGTGCTGGACGCCGATTATCGTCCCCCGGTCAAACGGGGGGACCTGTCCAGCCTTGAGAACGTAGATGTGGTAGGGATCATCGACGGGGTCTTCCTGCAGAGCTGCTCCGTGGGCCACCGAGAGATACTGTCCCTGCTGAACCGCAAGGTCAAGGTGATAGGGGGCGGGAGCATGGGGGCCCTGCGGGCGGCGGAGATGAACCATTACGGGATGATCGGCGTAGGTCGTGTTTTCGAGATGTACGCGAGCGGCGAGATCCAGGGAGATGACGAGGTCGCCCTGGTGTTCGATCCTGAAACGATGGAGCCGCTCTCCGAACCTCTGGTCAACATGCGCTTCTTCCTGGACCAGGCGGTGGCCGATAGGGCGATGGACCCCTCTCAAAGAACCAAGGTCCTGGAAAAGTTGCGTTCGGTCTATTATCCCCGCCGGACCAAGCGGTCCTTTGAGTCCATGGCCGCCGAGGTTCTCGATGAAAGCGGGCGAGAGGCTTTCCAACGCTACTTTACGATTAAATACCGAGATATTAAGAGGGAGGACGCGTTAACCGTCCTCGAAACGGTGAAAAAGGCGTGCGCCGCGCTTTAAATATATTTATTCGCTATTTTCAAAATTATTGTAATTCTGAAATGCAATTTATATAAAATAAAAAAATATTAAAAAATTTTACAACGTTAAATATAGAGCGATTTTGTCTGGGGTAGGACAAAAATTAAGCTATTGTTTAACATGGATGGATTGTCCATCCATCATCAAGCTT
>NZ_MVQM01000174.1:0-49320 GCF_002067195.1 Pelotomaculum sp. PtaB.Bin117
GGGGGCATGTGAGATTATTCAGGCCATCGGCTTGTCGCAGCCGGCCATTGCGCACCATTTAAAAATCTTAAAACAGGCGGGGCTGATTAATAGTGAAAAGGAGGGAAAAATTGTATTCTATACTTTGAATAAAGATGGTATCAGGGAATTTTATAAGCAGTTGGACTGTTTTCTTGATGAGCTTTCTTGTTTTTCCTGTTCCCTGCCGAAACCATCGCAGCTCAGACAAAATCCTAATCTTTGCACAGAAATGGGTTTCGACCCCGAAGTTTGCGAAAAAATGATTGATGAAGAAAAAATCATAATAAAGAGAAGAGGAGGTAAACAGTAGTATGTCGGAAAAAGCCTTAGGAAGGCTCTCCTTACTCGACCGCTTTTTAACAGTGTGGATCTTTCTGGCTATGTTTTTTGGCGTGGGATTGGGCTATGTTATGCCGGAAGTGGCGAACCTGCTAAGAGAATTCCAGGTTGGCACCACTTCGATTCCCATTGCCGTCGGCCTAATTGTGATGATGTACCCGCCACTTGCCAAGGTAAAGTACGAAGAAATCGGCAATGTATTTAGAAACGTCAAGGTTCTGGGACTCTCTTTGCTGCAGAACTGGATTATCGGGCCGGTGTTGATGTTCTTTTTAGCAATCATCTTTTTGCAAAGTTATCCGGAATATATGGTGGGCATTATTATCATCGGCTTGGCCCGGTGCATTGCCATGGTTATTGTCTGGAACTCCTTGGCCAAAGGGGATGCGGAGTACGCAGCCGCGCTTGTGGCCCTAAACTCAATCTTCCAGGTGCTTTTCTTCTCGGTTTACGCCTACTTCTTTGTCACTCTTTTGCCCCAGTGGCTGGGGATTAAATCAATGGCCATCCATATTTCCATGGGTGAAGTGGCTAAAAGCGTGATGATATACCTCGGTATTCCTTTCTTAGGTGGTGTGATTACCAGATTTACCTTGATGCCGGCCAAGGGCAAAGAATGGTATGAGAAAAAATTTATCCCCAAGATTAGCCCACTTGCTTTGATCGCCCTATTATTTACTATCATCGTGATGTTTTCTTTGAAAGGCAACTATATCATAACCTTGCCGATGGATGTGGCTAGAATCGCCGTACCACTACTTGTTTACTTCGTTATAATGTTTTTCCTGTCATTTTTCCTTAGTAAGTCATCCGGAGTCAATTACGGTCAGGCCACGACGCTCGCCTTCACGGCCGCCAGCAATAACTTTGAGCTGGCTATAGCGGTGGCCGTGGCGGTATTCGGCATTGATTCCGGCCAGGCTTTTGCCGCGGTCATCGGGCCTCTTATTGAAGTACCTGTAATGATTGGGCTGGTTAACATTGCTCTTGGGTTCAAACGCAAGTATTTTGCAAATGAAATGCAGGGGGCAAGGTAATTACCTAAAAAGATTCCAATGAACTGCAAAATAAATACATAAGTGTGGTTTTCATGAAGATCTAACCTGTCCAAATAGTGATGGACATGCTTCCGTCTCAATTTGCCAAAAATATTTTATTAATCATGGAGGGATTTGACAATGAAAAAAGTCAGTGTAGCCATATTCGGAACTAATGCGCCTATGCCTTCCGGCGGCTGCTGAGACCCATCACCGGAGGCCGCATGTTGCGGTCCTACAAAGACAATGCAAGAAGAAGCTGAAGATTTGAAAGAATCTCTTGTGAAAAATTTTGGCGAGGCCATCCAATATACTTACGTGGATGTGCAAAGTAAAGAGATGAAGAATTATCCCGATATTACTAAGATCTTGGATAGAGTAAGGCTCCCTTTGACTGTGATTAACGGTGAACCACGCTTCCATGGTGGATTTTCAATAGCTATGATTTCGGAAGTAGTAAGCGAACTTGTAGAATAACAAGAATTATTCATTAATGATTAATGGGGTGTAAATATGCCGGATAATAATGAAGAAATTAGAGAATTTATTCGGAAGAATTATGCTGATGTCGCGTTAAAAAACGCAGGTGGGGGCTGTTGTGGTGGCGGATGCGGTTGTGAAAGCATTCCATTGGACGTGAATGAAGCGTCTATTGACATCGGCTATACGGAAAGCGATTTAAAAAATGTACCGCCTGAAGCGAATATGGGATTAGGATGCGGTAACCCTATTGCAATTGCCGGCCTTAAAGAAGGTGAAGTCGTACTTGATCTCGGCAGCGGCGGAGGTTTTGATTGTTTCCTTGCCAGAGCGCGCGTGGGTGAGGCCGGGCTTGTGATCGGCGTGGATATGACACTGGAAATGATTAAATTGTCGAGAAAAAATGCTGAAAAAAGTGGCTATGCCAATATTGAATTCAGACTAGGAGAAATTGAGCATTTACCAGTAGCCGACGCATCTGTAGACGTGATTATATCAAATTGTGTAATCAACCTATCTCTTGATAAAATGCAAGTATTTAAAGAAGCTTTCAGGGTGCTTAAGCCCGGTGGAAGGCTGTCAATATCAGATGTTGTGGCCACTAAACAATTAACTCAAGAAATAAAACAGGATTTGGCTTTGATTGCGTGCTGCGTTGGTGGAGCTGAATACGTGGAAGACATACGAGCAAAACTTAAAAGCACAGGTTTTAAGGATATTAAATTACAGCCGAAAGATAACAGCAGAGAAATTATAGAAAAATGGATGCCTGGCAAGCATATTGAAGACTACGTCGCTTCTTTTATTATAGAAGCAAAGAAAGAATAAAGCTAACTGGTAAAGTAGTCTAAATGAGGTCATAAAGTAAGTAAAAGTAAATATGGTATCGTAGTTTTTTAGTTAATAATATGGCTAACAGTCATACTTGGGAAACATTGATTTTCCAGGTATGACTACCTTTTTCATAATCCCTTGATTCGTTAAATTATGCTGCAATTTATATTTTTGAGTTCTCCTACTTCTTTTGTACGTCACTCATCTAGGAAGGTCATTCGTAGTCTTACTTGCATAACAACTTTTTAAAACGGTCTCCATGCTCAGTGCCGTATAATGCCAGGTAATATCTAGTACGCTAGGATCAATATTGGAGATGGTACATTAGATACAAATATAACAAAAATTTTATTAAAGGATGGCGGGCAAGTGAAAAAGGAAGCAGAAGGCATCGTTATCGCTTTAGATGGTAGAATAGCGAAAGTAAAAGTGGGCAGGGACAGTGATTGTGAATGCTGCGAGGCATGCCTCGTAGATAGAGCCTCGGTCACGGATGTTTACAATCCGGTTGATGCTACAGTGGGTCAAAGGGTTATTATTGAGATACCTGAAGACAATATGTTAATAGCAGCCTTTATTGCCTTCTTGTTACCTCTACTAACAACGTTTATGGGTTTCTTGATCGGTGTATTGATTTCGCAAGAGTTTGGATTTCCAGCGTTATTATCTGAGGTTAGTACGAGTATCGTTGCATTTATTCTGACACTTTTATATATAAAATATTATGACAGGTCTATCAAAACCAAAATGATTCCGGTCATTACAGATGTTATATCTGAAAAGTAAACATCAAGACTGGGAACCTGAAGAACCCAAATTATCATATTTATCGGAAGAGGACTCATGCCGGGATAAAACTATTATCGTATATTTATCAATATGCATTACAACCTTGAAAATATTGTTTACAATACCTCACAGAGTCTCCAAAGTGAAGAGGATAAAGGTTTAGAGTGAGCTTTTATCTTAGTAATTTTCTTACTTCTTAACATATTTTTATTGACAAAAATTAATGCATAACCGTATAATGCATTTAGGTTATATGTATAGCCCTATTATTCATGCGGAGGTGTTTAATATAAAATACGAATGCCAGGAATACTGGGAAAGCTTAATTAGAATGAGTCTTTCCCGTTTCTTTATCTTGCAGGTACTTCATCGGCAACCACTACATGGTTATGAGATTACCAAACAAGTGTCTTGTCTTACTGATGGATGCTGTGCGCCTACTGAGGGAAGCCTTTACCCAGTCTTACGGGAGTTCACGGATAACGGATTAGTTGAATTGACTACCCAAGTTGTTTCCGGTCGCGAAAGAAAGATTTATACCCTAACACCTAAAGGAGAGAATGCTTATCAAGTAGCAGCTCAAGCCTGGGGGGTAACAGCTAAGTACATTCTTGAGGCTATAAAACAATAGCTTTCGAAAAGCAATCCTTGGTGTGTTTTATCAGAACGGGGGTGTCTTAATGTTTCAGTTAAATAATCTAATCACTGCCGGAAAGTATTTTCTTGTGATTTGTGGTGAACTGCTGGCATTATTCGTCGGTATCTCTTTCCTTATTGCCTTGCTCCAAGAGTTTATCACCGAAGAAACTATTCGGAAGTATCTTGCAAAACCCCAAAAATGGCTGGGGAATATCCTCGGAGCAACTTTAGGGGCAGTTACACCTTTTTGTTCCTGTTCCACTATTCCCATACTAGTTGGTTTACTAAATGGAGGAGCGCCTTTTGGTGCGGCTATGTCCTTTCTTATCTCTTCACCTCTTCTCAACCCCGTTATACTTACCTTATTTTTAACTATGATGGGATGGAAATTTACAATACTATACGGGATATTGACTTTTGTCGCATCAGTGTTTTTCGGTGCATTATGGGAGCGAGTGGGGCTAGCCAGCACATATAAAAATGTGCGGATACAATATGGTTGCTGTGAGGAAACTGAAAAAACTGATGGACCGTTAACCAATAAGGGAAAGGTAAAACGTGCCAGTTTACAAACATGGGGTTTATTTATACAGGTTGTTCCTTATTTAATTATAGGTGCCGGTATCGGTTCGTTTATTTACGGCTTTGTGCCTGAGGAATTTATTATTAAAGTTGCCGGACCAGGCAACCTATTTGCCATACCGGTCGCTGCCGCCATTGGGATTCCAATGTATATTCGAGTTGAAACCATGATTCCCATTGGTACGGTGTTGCTGGCGAAAGGCATGAGTTTGGGAGCGATAATGGCATTGATAATCGGTGGTGCCGGGGCCAGTATTCCTGAATTAACATTACTGGCATCCATTTTTAAACCGAAATTGGTAGCTACTTTTACAGTCACGATTCTCGTTGTAGCCATACTGTCCGGATTCATTTTTCAAATTCTGCAACCAATATTATAAAACGAAAGGGGGTAAGGTGTATAAATGGGCAAAAAATGTTGTGATCCCGATGCTCCCAAGATCTATAAGCTGAACGTTGGTGGTATAGTAGTGGGATTGACCGGAGTTGAACAGGCTTTTCTGGATGTAAGGGAGCTTAATTTAATGGGTCAAGAAGTTGCTGAAAAACTGTTGGAAATAGTGGAAGCGAAGAAATTATGTTCCGGAAAGTGCTGAAATTGAATACAGGGTAGCTCTCCTCAAGAATATAAAAACTATATAGCTAGAGGCTAATAACAAGGCGAACGCCGGAGGAGTTTTGAAAATGAGTAAAGAAAAAGAGGAAAAGAAAGGGTCGTTTGGCTTTTTAAAAAATCTTAAGTCATCTTCAGGATGATGTGACATGAAAATTGTCCAGGTGGACAAAGAAGATAATAATAAAAATGTTTCTAAAGATGACAAGGTAAAATCAAATTGTTAAAATAATCAGCTTATACTAGTATATAAAATAAGAATTAAAAAAGGATAGGATCAATACATGGGCAGTTGTTGTAATCTAGACGCATCAAAAGTTTATAAACTAAAAGTTGGCGACGACATGACGAGGTTGTTAGGGCTGGAACAGGTATTTTTGGACGTTAAAGAACTTAACTTAATAGATAAATAATGGCTGGATATTCCTTTAATTTGACATTTTAAAAAGAAGGGGGGGATAATCAGATATGAGCAGTAGTGTTCCTAATGCATCAAAAATATTTAAGATAGATGTCGGTGGAGATATGATAGGATTGGCTGGAGTAGAACGAGCTTTTCTTGAGGTATTGAAACTTGGCTTAAAGGGTGATCAAGCTTCTAAAAAACTATTGGAAATAGTCGGGAGAACAAACTATATCCCTAAAAGTGCGGAAAGGCAATACGAGTGGGCTCTATATTTGGCATATAGAAACTATATAGCTGATCCATCTACAGTGAAAAAGGCCATGGAATTTGATCAGAGCCTAGTATGTTGAGACACATGATAATAACCTCTTCTGTTTTGGTAAAACAGAATAAATTTGTTTGAGTGGTTTCGCTCAGAAAAAATAATCACAATAAGAAAGCGGTTTTCTAAGAAAAAAACTGTAGGGGACAGCATCACTCCTGCCTCATACAGTTTTTTAACAACCCGTAATATTAATTAACGGTAATTAATATTACAACTAAAAATAACAAAATTACAACAACCGAAGATTTTTTTTAGGAGGGTTTATTTTACGAGTAGATTAGAAACAGCTTTATCACTTTTTAGTAATGGATTTCAATGTTCTCAGGCTGTCCTTGCTTCATTTGCTCCACAGTTAGGTATGGAGGAAGAAAAAGCTATAAGGGTAGCCGGCGCTTTTGGGGGTGGAGTAGGCCATACAGGCGGCACATGCGGTGCTGTTAATGGCGCCTTCATGGTAATAGGGCTAAAATATGCGGACATAAACGCAAAAAATTATAAAGCTATGAAAAAGTCTTATGCTGTTGCGCGGGAATTTATTAAGAGATTTGAAACACTAAACGGATCTACAATTTGCAAGGATTTAATAAAATGTGACATTAGTACTTCTGAAGGGATAAAGTATGCTATAGATAAGAACCTCTTTACCTCCGTGTGCCCTAAATTCGTACAGGATTCTGTTGAAATCTTGGAAGAGTTACTTAAGGAAGACTGAGATCTTGGAAAGTTTTTGCGTAGCATTTGCAGCCACAAGCGTACATTCAGACCTACACATCAAGTCTGCCGATAAGGGGGACAAAGTAAGGTTATTTTTATGCCGAGGTTAACAGTAATAAAGGTTCAAATTGGTAAGGGCAGAAAAAGGGAGGTCAGCAATATGCCGCATGTTTGGGGTTACAGCATTTATCCAGTTGTAAATGGTGAGACGTGTATTGCTTGCGCAACATGCTATGAATTGTGTCCGGCAGAGCCCAAGGTATTTGAAATCAAAGAAATTTCGACAGTTGTCTACCCCGATGCCTGTCTTGATTGCGGCGCATGTGAAGAAAGTTGCCCAACTAACTCAATAATATTAACCGAGTAGAACATAATTAAATTACACAGCAACTGTGGGTTCCTTGGAACTCGCAGTTGCTGTAAGGGGCGGGGTGATACAGACTTAATGGCATCGCCCATCATCAGAGATCCTTCTATATAATTATCAAGAGTTACCAGGACGAGGTGGAAAGCATGGATAGCAGAAAATCCATTGAGGAATGTAGAGAAGACTTTCCCTCACTTAAGAGACAGCGAAAGGGGAAACCTCCCATTTACCTGGATAATGCATGCACAACCTTGGTGCCCAGACAGGTCATTGAGTCAATTCAAGAGTATTATATGGAATATCCCTCATGCAGCGGCACAAGAAGCCGTCACTGGTTTGCCCAAGAGGTTTCCGAACGAATTGAAGGAAATCCCGGAAAGGGCATAAAGGGCTCACGACAGATTATAGCCGAGTTTATCAACGCCGGTTCTGAAAAAGAAATCATCTTTACCCTCAATACAACTCATGCCCTCAACACGGTGGCGCTTGGTTTCCCGTTCCAGCCCGGGGATGTTGTTTTACTGACCGATAAGGAACACAATTCGAATTTGCTTCCCTGGCTGAAGTTGCAGAAAGCAGGACGTATCAAGGTTGATTTTACATTACCCAATGATCAGGATAACTTTGACCTCGATGCTTTCGAGCGGAAGATGAAAACTGGCCGGGTCAGATTGGTCAGTATTTCCTACACGTCAAACGTAACCGGTTATACCATTCCTGCAAGAGAAATAACCAAAATAGCACATCAATACGGTGCCCTGGTACTCCTTGATGGCGCTCAGGCCGTGCCCCACCAAACGATTGACGTTCAGAACCTGGACGTCGATTTCCTGGCTTTTTCACTTCATAAGATGTGTGGGCCACGAGGGGTGGGTGTGCTTTATGGGAAAAAAGAACTTCTTGGACAGAATCCCCATGAAGAGGATGAGGCAGATCATGTGGTCGCGCCTGTCATCCTGGGCGGTGGAACGGTCGCCGATTCGACATATCATTCCTACGCCCTTATGCTTCCGCCGTATAGATTCGAAGCAGGAATCCAGAATTACCCCGCCCAGATTGCCTCAGGAATAACTGTCCAATACCTGCAGCAGATTGGAATGGACAGGATAAGGGACCATGAGGCCGGTTTGAACCGTTTTCTGACCGAGGAACTGATGAACCGTTATGGGGATACGGGATGGTTCAGAATCGTCGGCCCACAAGATGCGTCACAAAGGGGCGGAATCTTGACCTTCGAGGTCAAACGGCCGAATGCGGTGGGGATGGCCGTTGATCTCAGCGAAAAGAATAACGTTATGATCAGGGACAGTGTTTTCTGTGTGCATTCCTATTTTAACGAGAAGTTCGGACCGGAATGGACCCGCCCCATATCACACAGTGAGCATAGAATGGTGTACCGGGTTTCCTGCTACTTCTACAATACCGTGGATGAGTGCAGGATATTCTTGGAAACGCTGGATGAGATATTCAAAGAGCGCGGCTATATCTAAGATTTAAGTCAAGTGAACAAAGGAGGAGAACGAAATGCACGAAAATATTATAGCGTATAACCAGAGATTAATAAAAACGGGATCCGAGTATACCGGTAGACTCGAAAATCCATCTATATTCCTGCGAACTTTAGGAGATGTCAGCGCCGCTTGTGGTGCAAGCACGGACGATTTCATGGATCTTTATATCCAGGTGGTCAACAACCTCATTTCTGATATCAAGTATCAGTGTATCGGTGATCCAACAACCAACGTAGCCATAGAGATTCTTTGTACATTGTTGAAAGGGAAGACTTTAGACGAAGCTGCCCTAATAAAAGAAGATGCGTTTTCTCGAATTCTGGGGTGCGAGGACGAAGGAATGCAAGAAAAAGCCAAGTTTTTGCTGGAATTACTCAACGAGGAAATCCTTCGCTATAAAACACAAGCAGAATAGATTTGATCAATTGCCCTGAAGCAATTTCTCATCTGCAGCATTTCTTAAGGGAAATATAGAAACTTTGTTCAAAAAGTCATTCGCTGATGAGCCCCGATGCGTAAACCGATCCCGGCATCAACACGTATAGCGGGGACAGGAAAATTCCTGGTATAGACGCCACATTCCATGCAGGCATTGAAATCGGTAGTTCGTCTATGCTGAAGCGGTTGATGGGTATCAACAGGAGTTGCATTTGCTGCAGCTCCTGCTCTGTTATATAGTTTTTGCTAAGGTTTCCTGCTACTTCTACAATACCATGGATGAATGTCGAATATTCCCAGAAACGCTGGATGTGATATCCAAAGAGCGCGGCTATATCTGAGATTTAAGTCAAGCGAATAAAGGAGGAGAACGAAATGCACGAAGCAGTTATGACTTATTACCATAGATTATTAAAAACGGGATTTGAATATATAGGTAAACTCGAAAATGCATCCATTTCCCTGAAAACTTTCGGAGAAGTCAGCCCCGTCTGTGGAAATACGGACGATTTCTTGTATCTCTATATCCAGGTGGTCGATAACCTTATTTCTGATATCAAGTATGAATGTATCAGCGATCCAACAACCAACGTAGCCATAGAGATTCTTTGTACATTGGTGAAAGGGAAGACTTTGGACGAGGCCGCCCTTATAAAAGAGGATGCGTTTTCTCAATTTCTGGGATGCGAGGACGAATTAATGCGAGAAAAAGCCAAGTTCTTGTTGGAATTGTTCAACGGGGAAATCCTTCGCTATAAAACACAAACAGAATAGATTGATCAATTGACCTGAAGCAATTTCTCATCCGCAGCATTTCTTAAGGGAACTATAGTAACTTTGTTCAAGAAACCATTCGTTGATGAGTCCCGATGCGCAACCGATCCCGACATCAATAGCGGGCAGGCAAATTCTGGCACAGGTGCCACATTCCATGCAGGCATTGAAATCGGTGATGTGTCTTATTTTTTACGAGTGGGAAGACCTGGTGTGGACAGACCTCTAAACACCAGCCACAGCCAATACATTTCTCTGGATACAACTCCAGCGTGGCAACATTGTGCAGGTAGCTGAAACCTTTAATAAATCTTCCCACCAGATCAATTTCCTTGACAAAACAAAGATCGCACTGACGATAAGAGCACACCCCATAGCCGGAATCGCGATCCGCATCTCGTTTTTGACCACGGAGCTTGAAGTGTAGGTCGTGCATCCGGTAAAATTGAGTGTATAAAAGGCGCTCACCGCCGGAAGTGCCAGGCGGGAACCCGGACCACCATTTCGCTGGACAAACCCAAGAATACCCTGACCGAGGTGGAGGTGGTGGCCGCGATGGACCTGATTATTGCCAAAAACATTTTCGGTAACGCCGACGGCGATCTGGTGTCCAAGTACAACGATCAAACAAAGAATAACAAAGCTTATACCACAACTTAAGTATATTAGGCAGTTAAATCTTAACTTCGATACCAAGGGGATTCACCCTAACCGTCTGCGTCAGTTGTCCCGGCTTGGGGCAAGGTATGAACCATTTCTTTTCCGGAGGTTCAAGGACTCTAAAAAATATGCCATGTTGGTTGCATACCTGATGGATTTAAGCCAGGATCTGATTGACCAGGCTTTTAAAATTCATGATAAGTTAATATCAAACCTTCAGAAGAAGGGCAAAAAAACTCAGGATGAAATACAAAAGAAAAATGGTAAATCCATCAATGAAAAAGTGGTTCACTTTGCCAACCTGGGCGATGCATTGATAAGGGCCAGGAATGAGGGAACAGATCCGTATGAGGCATTAGAATCCGTAATGCCCTGGGATAACTTCGTATCCTCGGTTGAGGAAGCCAAAAAACTGTCGCGGCCTATTGATTACGATTTCCTTGATTTATTGGAGAATAGTTTTTCCTACCTCCGGAAGTATACTCCCACTCTATTAAAAGCTTTGGAGTTTCGTTGCACGAAAGCTACAGAACCTTTACTTAGAGCTCTCGACGTGATCCGGGAAATGAATGAAACAGGGAAGCGCAAGGTTCCGGAAGACGCACCGTTAGATTTCATATCCTGCAGTCGATGGCAGAAACATGTTTATGATGAAGACGGGAACATTAACCGCCGTTTTTACGAGATGGCCGCGCTCACGGAGTTGAGAAATTCAGTCCGTTCCGGAGATGTTTCAATCGTGGGCAGCCGGCAGCATAAGGACTTTGATGAATACATTTTCTCACGGGAAGAATGGGAGATAGCCCGCACTGCCGGCACCAGGCTTGCTGTTAGCTTATCAGTTGACGAATATTTAGAGGAACGCACCAACGCTCTCCTAAGCCGCCTGAACTGGATGAGCAAAAACATCAAGGACCTTGAAGGAGTAAGTTTGGAAAAAGGCAAGATCCATGTTGAAAGGCTGGAGAAAAACGTTCCCGATGAAGCAAGGCAGTTCAGTTTAAGCCTGTACGGGATGCTTCCACGAATCAAGCTGACTGAACTGCTCATTGAGGTATCCAGTTGGGCAGGCTTTGAGAATCAATTTATCCATGCTTCCACCGGCAAGCCCCCTCATGAGGAAGAAAAACCGGTACTTATGGCTACTCTCATGGCCATGGGAACAAATATAGGGCTGACTAAAATGGCCGAAGCCACACCAGGCGTTTCATATCGCCAGATGGCCAATGTAGCCCAATGGAGAATGTATGAAGATGCGATGAACCGGCACAGGCCACGTTGGTCAATTTCCATCATAAGTTGGCCCTACCTCTTTTTGGGGTGATGGAAGCACATCGTCTTCTGACGGAATGAGAATGCAAATTGGTGTGTCGGCGCTGCGCGCCGATGCAAACCCTCACTACGGATCGGGCAAAGGTGCCACCATATACAGATTTACCAGTGACCAATTCTCCGCTTTCTACACAAAAATTATTAATACCAACGCCCGGGACGCAATTCATATTATTGATGGGCTACTGCACCACGAAACGGATGCTCTACAAGAAATGGGCTGCATTGAAAAGACTATTTTCATTCTCGATTACATTTCCAGTGAAGCCATGCGTCGGCGGATACAGAAAGGCTTAAACAAAGGCGAAGCCATGAACGCCCTGGCTCGGGCTATATTCTTCGGGAAACAAGGTGATTTTCGCGAACGTGCCCTACAGGATCAATTACAAAGAGCCAGTGCCTTAAATATACTGATTAATGCTATTAGCATTTGGAATACGGTTTATCTCACAGAAGCGACTAAGCAGTTAAAAACAGACGAAAGGGTTAAAGAACTACTGCCGCACGTTTCCCCTCTTGCATGGGAACACATTAACTTCCTGGGAGAATACACCTTTGATTTACGAAACACAACAACGCTGGATTCGTTGAGGCCACTGCAGACCACTATATAAAAATGGTAATATATATCTTAGAGTAAAGAAACCAGCGATTTAGCTGGTAATTTATGTCTTAGAGTATATTCTCGTTAAAATGTTGGCGATACCCCGATATGAGCTGCATGAAAGTTTAAAACCTGCCGTTCCTATTAGGAGCCGGCAGGTTTTACATTTTCAAAAACCAATTTCATAATATACTAATTGTTAGAATTCTATCTCGCCAGTTGCCGAGTCGTCGTTGGTAATTCTTAATAGCGCTGTTTTTTGGGAGCCGAGAGCGGCGCCCCCGGCTGGCCTGCTCAAGGTGAGCTTGACCGTTTCCGTAGGCTCATTCAAGTCGTCGTTATTAATATCTACCTCAAACGTCTGCGAAGTCTCTCCGTCGGCAAAATTCAGGGTGCCGTTGGCCGCCGTGTAGTCCGCGCTGGCGCCGGCTTTGGCCGTTCCGTTGCTGGTGGCGTATCTTACCGTGACCGCCCCGTGGTCGCCGCCGATCCGGTTGACTGTAATCGTTGCGTATCCGGTCGCTTCGTCTTCCGCCACCGTGTACGAAGCGGCGGAAAATTCAAACTGACCGTTGGACTCGTCGTCGTCGGTTATGCTCAAAACAGCCGTTTTCCGGGCTCCCAGAGTGGCGCCGTCTGTCGGTCTGCTCAAGGTAATCTTGACTGTTTCCGCAGGCTCGTACAAGCTGTCGTCTATAATAGGCACGTCGAATGTTTTGGAAGCCTCTCCGTCGGCAAAGCTCAGACTGCCGCTGGCGGCCGTGTAGTCCGCGCCGGCCTTGGCTGACCCGTTGGTGGTGGCGTAATTGACTGTCACCGCTCCGCTGGTGCTGCCGCTCCGTTCGACCGTGATTGCAGCCGTTCCGGCATCCTCCGCTGCTGTGTATGCGGCGTCGGATAATTCAAGTTCGCCTTTGCAGTCGTCATCAGTAATATTCAAGACAGCCGTTTTTTGGGGGCCCAGGATGGCGCCCCCGGTCGGGCTGCTCAATTTGAGCTTGATCGTTTCCGTCTTTTCATACAGGCCGTCGTCTGTGATAGACACGTCAAATGTTTTTGCGGCTGAATCTCCGTCGGCAAAGGTCAGGGTGCCGCTGGTGGCGGTGTAATCCGCGCCGGCCCTCGCCGTTCCGTTGGTGGCGGCGTAATCAACCGTCACCGCACCGCTGTCGCCGCCCTCCCGGTTGACCGTGACCGTCGCCGTTCCGGTGTTTTCCGCTACTGTGTACGTGGCGGCGGAAAAAGTAAGCTGGCCGTTGGAAGCGTCGTCGTCGGTAATATACAACACGGCCGATTTCAGCGCGCCGAGGATGGCTCCACCCGCCGGGCTGGTCAAGGAGAGTTTGACCGTTTCCGTTGATTCACACAGGCCGTCGTTTGTAATAGGCACGTCGAACGTTTCAGTAGTATCGCCGTCGGCAAAATTAAGAGTGGTGCTGGTAGCCGTATAGTCCGTGCCGGCCTTGGCCGTTCCGTTGCTGGTATAGCATACCACGGACACATCGCCGTTGGAGCCGCCGTTCCGGCTGACCGTGATCTCGGCTGTGACAACGTCCTCCGCTACTGTGTACGTGGCGGCGGAAAATTCAAACAGCCCTTTGTTATCGTCGTCGGCAATGTTCAAGACAGCCGTTTTCTGGGTGCCTAGGGTGGCGCCCCCGGTTGGATTTCTCAGGGTGAGCTTGACCGTTTCCGCCGGCTCGTAGGTGCCGTCATCTATGATAGGTACGTTAAATGTATTGGTGGTCTGTCCGTCGGCAAAATCCAGAGTGCCGCTGGCGGCCGTGTAGTCCGTGCCGGCCTTGGCCGTTCCGTTGCTGGTGGCGTAGTTAACCGACACCGCGCCGCTGGAGTCGCTCCGGTAGACCGCAATCGCAACTGTTCCCGCGTTTTCCGCAAATGTGTATGAGGCAGCAGTGAACTCAAGCTGGCCGGGAGACGCGTCGTCGTTGGCAATGTTCAAGACAGCCGTTTTCTGGGCGCCGAGGGTGGCACCGCCGGTCGGGCTGCTTAAAGTGAGTTTGACCGTTTCCGTCGGCTCATAGACGGTATCGTCTGTGATAGGCACGTCAAATGTTTTTGCGGCCGTGTCACCGTCGGCAAAGGTCAGAGTATCGTTGACGGCTGTGTAATCCACGCCGGCCTTGGCTGTTCCGTTGGTGGTGCCGTAATTAACCGTCACCAGCCCGTTGGAGCCGCCGGTCCGGTAGACCGAGACCGTTACGGTTCCCGCGTCTTCCGCCACGGTGTAGGCGGCGGCGGAAAATTCAAGCCGTCCGTTGGACTCATCGTCGTTGATGATGTTCAAGACAGCCGTTTTCTGTGAGCCGAGGGTGGCGCCGCCGGTCGGGCTGCTCAAGGTAAGCTTGACCGTTTTGGTCGGCTCATAGGTGCTGTCGTTTAAAATAGGCACGTCGAATGTTTTTGCGGCCGTATCACCGTCGGCAAAGGTCAGAGTATCGTTGACCGCTGTGTAATCCGTGCCGGCCTTGGCCGTTCCGTCGCTGGTGGCGTAGTTAACCGTCACCGGGCCGTTGTCGCCGCCGTTCCGGTTAACCTCGACGGTTACGGTGCCCGCATCTTCCATCACATTGTACGAGGTGAGGGAAAACTCCATCTCGCCGTTGGAAGAATCTTCGCTGGCGATCCGCAAGACAGCCGTTTTTGGGGAGCCGAGGGTGGCGCCGCCGGCCGGGTTGCTCAGGGTGAGCTTGATTGTTTCCGTCGGCTCGTAAAATTCATCATTTGTAATAGTAACCTCAAACGTCTGTATAGTCTCGCCGTCGGCAAAGGTCAGAATATCAGTGGCGGCCGTGTAGTCCGTGCCGGCTTTGGCCGTTCCGTCGCTGGTGGCGTAGTTAACCGTCGCCTCCCCGCTGGAGCCGCCGTTCCGGTAAACCTCGACGGTTACGGTTCCACCTGATACGTCTTCCGCAACCGTGTAAGTGGAAGCGGAGAATTCAAACTGACCGGGAGACGCGTCGTCGTTGGTAATGTTTAAGACAGCCGTTCTCATGGAGCCGAGGGTGGCGCCGCCGGTCGGGCTTTTCAGGGTAAGCTTGACTGTTTCCGTCGATTCATAGGCGGTGTCATTTATAATAGGTACGGTGAATGTTTTTGCAGCTGAATCACCGTCGGCAAAGGTCAGCGTATTGGTGGCGGCCGTGTAGTCCGTGCCGGCCTTGGCCGTTCCGTTGGCAGTGGCGTAGTTAACCGTTACCGCCCCATGGGAACCGTTGTTCCGGTTGACTGTAATCGTTGCGTATCCGGTCGCTTCGTCTTCCCCTACAGTATAGGCGGCGGCGGAAAACTCAAGCTGTCCGTTGGACTCGTCGTCATTAGTAATATATAAGACAGCCGTTTTCTGAGAGCCGAGGGCAACGCCGCCGGTCGGGTTGCTCAAGGTGAGCTTGACTGTTTTGGTTGGTTCCTTGGCGTCGTTATCTATAATAGGCACGGTGAAAGACTCATTGGTATCACCGTCGGCAAAGGTCAAAGTGCCGCTGGCGGCCGTGTAGTCGGTGCCGGCCCGGGCTGTTCCGTTGCTGGTGGCGTAATCAACCGTCACCGGTCCAGTGGAGCCGCCGTTCCGGTAGACCGTGATCGTCGCGGTGCCCGCGTTTTCCGCTACCGTGTACGTAACAGCTGAAAATGACGTCTGCGTAGCTGCGAACAACGGTTTAATTTGAAAAGGATTCAACCAGGCAACGCAGAACAAAAAGAAAAATAGTATGTTTTTTATAAGCTTCAGTTTTGGAATCATTCTTTTCAAGCCTCCTCAAACTTGGTAAAATAATTCGCTAATCAAATAGACCCTATATATATTAGTTCGTCAACTAATAAGCAATCCTTAAGGTCAAGTTTTCAAAGTATTTAGCAACGCTTTTATTAGATTATGGGATTGTTTGGCAATCCCCGAACTTGGTTAGATTGGAGATATATAATAAAGCCTCCGCACCGGTGAAGGATAAGAGGCTTGATCAGCTTGGATTATGTCACAGCAGCCTGGCAGTCATAGCCTTACCAGCCTTAGACCCATAGCTTTGCGCCCCAACTTTTCAATCGGTTTGCCATTTTATACTATAAATTGTATTATATCATATGATAGTGGCGGATAGTGTTGTAATATGTCGAAGCGGTTGTTTTTTTACAAAATTTACTTTTCTTATTTGCAGGCGACCTTAATAAGGTCACCCCGAAATGATTGAGCGCATAATCTAATGTTGAAATCTTTTAAAAAAATATTAGGTGATGAAGAAGGGTGAGCAGCATTTTTCCAGTGTGTATCATTTGCCGGCGGGCGCTGCAAGAGGGAGAGCAGGCGCTTTGGGTCGCCGGCCATAATATCTGTTGCGACTGCGAAAATAAAATCTTGGCTTTATCCGCTGATAACCCTGATTATGATTATTTTATTACAGGGTTGAAAAAAATTTGGTGTTTCCCAAGGGCTTGAGCTTCCGCCAGGGCTTGTTTTTTTTTGGCAAGCCGGATCCGCCTGTGGAGCATTTCGATGTCCTGCTTGATTAAATAGATGGTGGAAAGCTTGACACCGGTTCTTTCGGCAATTTCTTGATCGGAAAGACCGAGTTTAAACGCCCTGATTAATCTGCCGACATTAGTGCGATACTTTCTTGACAGGGATTTTTCATCGACCTTCTTATTAATATTTCCGGCCGTGGCTGTCCACACCCTTTCTTTAAGTATTCAGGAGTCAGGAGTCAGGAGTCAGGAGTCAGAATAATTCGGGACGAAAAAGTTCAATTACTGACTCTTGCATAAAAATATTTTGACCAGGAATCGGTTATCTATGAGTTAAAACTGCTGGCAATGACAATGCCTAAACTTGGTAGGTCGATGTCAGGTATGATAAAATATTTAATTAGTATAACTTGCATTTTTCTGAAATATAATGGACTCGATCTTGCCTAAGCAATTTATGGCATTTTAAAATAATGAGTCTGGAGGTTGCCGGCGATTACCAGACAGTGTGACGCTCCCCTTTTTAAGATGCTGCAAAATTATGCCGGGAAATGGGCGGCAAATTTTCATGTGCCGGGGCACAAGCAGGGCCGCGGTCTGCCCGTGGAATTGTCGTCTCTCGGCGGACAAGCTTTGTTCGCGTTGGATTTGACAGAAATACCGGAACTGGACGACTTGCATAACCCGCGGGGGGTGATTGCCCGCGCCCAGGAACTGGCGGCCCGGGCCTATGGAGCCGCCAAGAGCTTTTTTCTGGTAAACGGTACCACGGCAGGCGTGCATGCTTTACTGCTGGCGGTGGGAGGCCGGGGGAAAGTAATTGTGCCCAGGAACGCCCACCGTTCCGTAATGGGCGGTTTGATTTTGTCCGGCGCCGACCCTGAGTATGTCGCTCCCTGGACAATCAAAGAATTTGGGATAGCTGGGGGCGTTTCACCCGGGCAGGTACGTCGGGCGCTTGAAGCGAACCCCGGTGCCGGGGCTGTCCTGGCGGTCCGGCCGAACTACTACGGGGTGGCGGACGAGCTGGCCGGGCAGGTCCGGGCGGCGCATGATGCGGGCAAACCGCTTCTTGTTGATGAGGCGCACGGCGCCCACCTGCGGTTTCACCCCGGATTGCCCGGTGACGCCATGGCGGCCGGTGCCGACGCCTCCGTGCAGAGCACCCACAAAATGGGCGGCTCTTTGACCCAGAGTGCCCTGCTGCATCTGAGCGGCGGACTCCTTGACCCCGGCGCGGTGGCCGGCGCGCTGGATTTATTGCAGACAACCAGTCCGTCTTATATTCTGATGGCCTCTCTTGACCTGGCCAGGCGGCAGCTGGTCCTGACCGGCCAGGAATTGCTGGAAAAGACTTTGAGGCTGGCGGGCGAAACAAGAAAGCGGCTGGCCGGCGTCAGCGGGCTGAAGGTTCTATCGGAAGAACACCTGTCCGGCGGCAGCCGGGCTCTTGATTTGACTAAGCTGGTCGTGTCGGTTGACGGTTTGGGCCTGACCGGTTATCAGGTAGGCGAATTGTTGTTCAGCCGTTATAATATTGCTATTGAAATGGCCGACTTGGTCAATATTGTGGCGTTTTTGTCAACCGGCACCACCCAGGCGGAGTGCGACGCCCTGGTCTTCGCCTTGCGGGACATAGCGCGGCGGGACAGGCTGGCCGCGGCGCCTGTCCCATTGCCCGAAATACCGGCTTGCCCGGTGAAAAGAATGAAGCCCCGGGACGCCTGGTTTGCTTCTGCCCGGCGGGTCGCGCCGGCAGAAGCGCGCGGCAGGATATGCGCCGAGATGGTGGCGGTTTACCCGCCGGGTATTCCTGTATTGTGCCCGGGCGAAGAAATAACTCCCGCGGTTTATGAGTACCTGGCCGCGGTGGTGAAACTTGGATTGACCTGCCAGGGATTGTCCGGCCGTACGTTAAAAAGTATAAAAGTTGTGGTAGAATAGCATATGAGGAAGCAAGGGGGCTGTGCGGGAGCAATTATGAGAGGAAAACTCATTGCTTTAGAAGCGGGTGACGGAAGCGGCAAGGGCACCCAGGCCGAAAAACTGTACAAACGGTTGGCGGCCGAGGGGTATCATGTGAGAAAAGTTGAGTTCCCGAATTACGGAAGCGCATCTTCGGCCTTGGTTAAAATGTACTTGAACGGTGAATTCGGCAGTGAGCCAGGTGATGTAAATCCCTATGTCGCATCCACATTTTATACTGTCGACCGGTATGCTTCCTATAAAAAGGAATGGAAAGAATTCTATGAAAACGGCGGCATTATTGTCGCTGACCGCTACACGACGGCGAACATGGTTCATCAGGCGGCGAAAATAACCGGCGATATGGAAAGAGAAAATTATATCAACTGGTTGCTGGATTTCGAGTTTAACTTGTTTCAGCTCCCGGCGCCCGACTGCGTTATTTTTTTGGACATGCCGCCGGAGCACAGCAGGAAGCTGATCGACGGCAGGGTTAACAAGTCAGGCGAAGATAAAAAAGACATTCATGAGCGGGATTACGGATTTATCGTAAAATCTTACCGTAATGCCCGCGAGATCGCCGACCGGCACAAATGGCGCCGGATCGATTGTGTGGCCGGCGGGCGGCTGAAAAACATCGGGGAGATTCACGAAGAAATCTATCAAGTGGTCAGGGATATTGTTTCCGATTAGAATTTAAAATATATCAAGACAATTAACCATTCTTTTATTCTGACTTCTGACTACTGACTACTTTATTATGGTAGGAGTTTTATTTAAATGCGTCTCTTGAGGGAAATCGCCGGGCACGAACAAATTATCCGGGCTTTGCTTAACGCTCTGCTACATGACCGGGTGGGCCACGCTTATTTATTCGCGGGGCCGGAAGGGGTGGGCAAGGCGACAACCGCTCTGGCGTTCGCAGGGGCGCTGCTCTGCGAAGGTGCGGACCGGGGAGACGCCTGCGGGCGGTGCCGGGCATGCCGCCAGTTTGAGCACGCCAATCACCCTGACTTTCATTGGGTGCGTCCGGCGGGCTCGTCAATAAAGATTGAACAGATTCGCGGCATTCAGCGCAAGGTAATGTTTCGCTCATATCAGGGCGGCCGGAAAGTAATTATCATTGAGCAGGCTGAAGCCATGACGGCCGAAGCTGCCAATTGCCTGCTAAAGACCCTTGAGGAACCGCCTGACGAAACCGTTTTTGTATTGCTGACGGCGCTGCCGCAGGCATTGCCCGCCACCGTTTTGTCGCGCTGCCAGCAGTATATTTTCAAGCTGATTCCTTTTCATGAGCTGGCCTCGCTCCTGAACAAGCAGCATGGACTGGCGCGGGAGGAAGCCAGGCTGCTGGCCGCTCTATCCGGCGGCAGCCCGGGCAAGGCGCTTGCCTATGTTTCAGGTTCTTTTCAAAAAAGGCGGGACGCCGCTGTCCGGTTAACCGTTTTATTGCAGGAAGCGGGCGCCCTGGAGGCGTTGGCAGAAGCCGAAAGGATGTCCAAGAATAGGGATGAGGCTCTGGGTTTATTGGAAATGCTGGCCTGTTGGTACCGGGATCTGCTCATTTGGCAGGAAACGGGCGAAGCAGGACTATTATTTAACCCCGACCAGATTAATGCGTTAAAAAAAGGGGCTGGTTATTTTGAAACCGGGCGTCTTGTGGGAATAATAGAGATTATTGCCAAGGCCAAAAACAAGATCCTGGCCAATGCGAACATGAGACTGGTCCTTGAGGTGTTATTCCTGCGCCTGGCCGGCGGTATGAGCGGCACACAAACAGATTTGGAGGTTAACCAATGGGACTGATAGTGGTAGGGGTGCGCTTCAAAAAGGCTGGAAAAGTTTACTTTTTTGACCCTGACGGGCATATGTTGACCCTGGGTGACGGCGTAATCGTAGAAACTGCCAGAGGTATAGAGTACGGGCAGGTGGTGGCCGGTCCCCTCGAGGTGGAAGAAGATGAGATGGTTGCGCCCTTGAAAAAGGTGATCCGTAAGACTACCGACGCCGACCTGCACCAAGTATCGCTGAACAGAGAAAAAGAATGCAGGGCTTTTCAGGTCGGACTGGAGAAGATAGCCGCCCATAAACTGCCAATGAAACTTGTGGGTGTTGAGCAAACCTTTGATGGAAATAAAATAATTTTTTACTTTACCGCCGAAGGAAGGATCGACTTTCGGGAACTGGTTAAGGATTTAGCTGCTGTTTTCCGGACCCGGATTGAGCTGAGGCAGATCGGTGTGCGGGACGAGGCGAAGATGGTCGGCGGACTTGGCTGCTGCGGCAGGGAACTCTGCTGCTCGGCCTGGCTGTCTGATTTTGTGTCGGTATCGATCAGGATGGCGAAGGACCAAAACCTGTCTTTAAATCCGACTAAAATTTCAGGTATCTGCGGCAGGCTGATGTGTTGCCTGAAATATGAAAATGAGTGCTACGAACATGCCAAGGAGGAGTTCCCGGAAATTGGGACATGGGTTATAACCCCTGATGGCGAAGGAAAAGTGGCGGCCGTTAATATTATCAAAAAAGGCCTGAGCGTGGAATTAAAGGAAAGCAAAATAGTGAAGGAATACCAGAGCGAAGAAGTAACGTTGAAAAACAGTCCCGCCTGCAATTGCCTGACGGATGAGCAAAAGGAGAGCGCCGGAACACCGGGCGAGGAGAGTGTTTAGTTGCAATCTTTTTTTAAAATAGCGAAAGATATGGAAGCCAAACTGCATGCCCTGTTAGCGGAAATGCAGGATATAAAAAATAAAGCGCGTCAGCTGGAAGAAGAAAACGCCAGGCTGAGAAAAGGGCTGGCCGACGCCTGCCGGGAGAGAGGCATTGCCTGCGCGGGGCAGGGTGAAACGGGGAAAACGGGCGAGGGCTTCATAAATCTCCTGGAGCTTTATGATCAGGGTTTTCATGTGTGCAATTTAAACTTCGGGAGCAGGCGGACGGTGGATTGTCTGTTTTGTATGGCTTTTTTGAGAAAGGAGCATGAGCCGCGCGCGGAGCGAACGGAAGGCTGAACTGCCGCAGAGGTGAATTTTCACTATGGAACAAAAAGGGACGCTGTATCTTTGCGCCACTCCCATCGGCAACTTGGAGGATATCACGTTAAGAGCCTTGCGGGTGCTGCGCGAAGTTGACCTGATAGCGGCCGAGGATACGCGCCATACCCGCAAGCTGCTGAGCCGTTACGATATCCACACCCCGCTGACCAGCTACCACGAGCACAACCGTCAAAAAAAGGGAGGGTATCTCCTTGATCTGCTTGCTTCAGGCAAGCAGATCGCGCTGGTGACCGATGCCGGCATGCCTGGAGTCTCGGACCCCGGCACCGAACTGGTGGTGTCGGCGCTGAAAAACAATCTGAAGGTGGTTCCGGTTCCCGGCCCCAGCGCGGGTATCACCGCGCTAGTTGTGTCGGGGCTGCCCGCCGGCGCTTTTGCCTTCGAAGGTTTTTTGCCGGCGGCCCGAAAGGCGCGGCGGGACAAGCTGGCTGCTTTGTCGCGTGAGCCGAGGACGCTGATTTTTTACGAAGCGCCACACCGTTTGACGGCAACACTGGCTGATTTGCAAGAGGTTTTTGGAAACCGCCTGATGGCAGCCGCGAGAGAACTGACCAAACAGCACGAAGAGGTGGTAAGGGGTACGGTTGCCGAGGTGCTGGAGCATTTCCGGGGAAAAGAGCCCAGGGGGGAATTTTGTCTTGTTCTGGCCGGCGCCGCCGGTGAGCTGTTGGAGACGGCTGAAAAGACGGAGGTTTCCCTGGAACCGGCTGAGCACGTTGCCCGGCTGGAAGCGGAGGGCGCCGGACGAAAAGAGGCCATCCGTGCGGTCGCCCGCGCGCATGGCTTGCCGAGAAGGGAGGTTTACCGCGCCGTGGTGCTGAAAAAACAAAAAAGCAACTGAAAAGAGAGAGGTTTCTCTTTTTAGTTGCTTAGTTGTTAAACAGCTTGTACCATGAATAGGTATAGATTCGTTGAATAATTCCGCAGTTAAAGTATTGTTTCCCGGTTCTTAGATGGCCTTGGTGTTTTCGAACATGCTTACCGCACATTCACGGCAGACCAGCTTGCCGCGGTAATGCTGCACGTCAGACGCGTTGCCGCAGAAAACGCAGGCAGGCTCGTACTTTTTCAGGATAATCTTTTCCGCGTCGACATAGATTTCCAGCGCGTCTTTCTCGTCAATCCCCAAAGTACGCCTTAATTCGATAGGAATAACCACCCGTCCAAGTTCGTCAACTTTCCTCACAATCCCCGTAGATTTCATTGCTACCTCCTCCTTTTTTTCTATATAATGCAATAAAAAATAAAGATTGCATAACTAAATGGTACCAATGATGTCATTAAAAGTCAACTAAAAATTTATAATTTTTTACAATTTTTTTGCTTGGCGCCAGCATTGGCGCAAACTTGACAAATTGCTGTTCATCCTTTAAAATCAGTATAAAAATTCCGCCCTTGTCGTCTAAACGGGGTGCGGGTTTTTTTGTCGCCGCTCAGAGCAATAATATGTAGTATATGACTCATCAGGCGAATTAGCTATTGGAGAGTCAGGGAGGAAGGATCATGGGAAAAGGAACATTTTATATCACCACGCCAATTTATTATCCTAGTGACAACCTGCACATCGGCCATGCATACACCACCGTGGCCGCGGATGCGATGACCCGTTTCAAAAAAATGACGGGTTATGACGCCAGATTCCTGACGGGATCCGACGAACACGGCCAAAAAATTGAACGGGCAGCCATGGCCAAGGGGGAGACGCCTCAGGAATATGTGGATAAGATTGTCGCTGGATTTAAACGCCTCTGGAGCCGGCTGGAGATCAGCAATAACGACTTTATCCGCACCACCGAGCCACGCCATAAAAAAGTAGTTTCAGAGATATTTCAAAGGCTTTACGATCAGGGTGATATTTACAAAGCCGGCTATGAAGGGTGGTATTGCACCCCGTGTGAAACATTCTGGACGGAAGCGCGGCTGGTTGAAGGCAATTGTCCCGACTGCGGCCGGCCGGTGGAGATGGTCCGCGAGGAAAATTACTTTTTCCGGATTTCCAAATACGCTGATCAATTGCTTCAATATATTGAGGCGCACCCTGATTTTATCCAGCCGGCCTCCCGGCGGAACGAGATGGTGAGTTTTATCAAGAGCGGCCTGGAAGACCTTTGCGTATCCCGGACAACCTTTGACTGGGGCATTCCGGTGCCTTTTGATCAGAAAAATGTCATCTACGTTTGGATCGATGCTCTCACCAATTACATTTCCGCCCTCGGTTACGGGACTGAGGACGACAGCTTGTTTAAAAAATACTGGCCGGCGGATGTGCACTTGATGGCCAAGGACATCATCCGGTTCCACAGCATCATCTGGCCGGCAATTCTCATGGCGTTGGGGATCGAACTGCCGAAAAAGGTGGTGGGCCACGGCTGGATCCTTTTGGAGAGCGGCAAAATGTCCAAATCCAAGGGCAATGTGGTTGACCCGCTGGCGCTGATTGACAAATATGGCGTCGACGCCATCCGTTATTACCTGCTCCGCGAGCTGCCGTTCGGTTCGGACGGGTACTACAATGAGGATTTGCTGGTGGAGCGGATCAACAAGGACCTGGCCAATGACTTGGGCAACCTGGTCAGCCGGTCCGTGGCGATGGTGGAAAAATATTTTCAGGGAACGGTTCAGACGCCTGCCGCGCCTGAAGAACTGGACAGGGAACTGATCGACTTGGCTGAACAGACCCCCGCGGTTGTTGAAGAGCTTATGGACAAAATGGAGCTGTCCAACGCGCTGGCCGCAATTTGGCGTCTGGTCGGCAGGGCCAACAAGTACGTGGATGAAACGGCTCCCTGGGGATTGGCCAAGGACCCCGCCAAGCAAGAGCGGCTTGCCACGGTATTATACAACCTCGCCGAGAGCCTGCGGTTCATTGCCGTCATGCTCTCTCCGTTTATGCCGTTGCTGCCGGGGAAGGTCTGGGCGCAGCTTGGCATTGAGGACCGGCCTGAGCTGACGACTTGGGACGCGCTGGTCTGGGGCAAACTGCCTGTAGGTGCGGCGGTCCAAAAGGGGCAGGCTTTGTTCCCGCGCATCGACGTGAAAAAATTAAAGGAATGATTGTTTATGATCTTGTTTGATACGCACGCCCACATAGACTTTGAAGATTTCGACGCCGACCGGGATGAAATGATCGGGCGGGCCCGCGCCGCGGGAGTGGTGAATATCGTCAATGTCGGGTTTGAACTCGATTCTTCCCGCAGGGCCCTGCGCATGTCGGAAAAGTATGATTTGGTTTACGCGGCGGTTGGAGTGCATCCCCATGCCGCGGGCGAGACGGCGGCCGATTACCTTGAGCAATTGGAGAAGCTGGCGGCTCATCCAAAAGTCGTGGCGTTGGGTGAAATGGGTTTGGATTATTTCCGGAACCTTTCCCCGGTCCCGGAACAAAAAAAAGTGTTTAGAGGTCAACTGGCTCTTGCCAGGAGGCTTGACTTGCCCGTGGTCATTCACGACCGGGAAGCCCACGGCGACATGATGGATATTTTGCGCAACGACGGCCCTTTCCCCGCGGGCGGGGTTATCCATTGCTACTCCGGCAGCTGGGAGATGGCCAGAGAGTGTATGGCGATGGGGTTCTATATCTCCATCGCCGGGCCGGTGACTTTTCCCAAATCCGCGAGGCTGAAAGACGTGGCCGCGCGCGTGCCGCTGGACCGCCTCCTGGTGGAGACCGACGCGCCTTATCTTACCCCTGTGCCGCACCGGGGAAAACGAAACGAGCCTGCTTACGTAGGGTTTACATTGACGGAAATAGCCGCTCTGAAAAAGATGGAAGCTGACGAACTAGCCAAGATTTGCGTTGAAAACGGCCGGAGATTATTCCGTTTAGAGGAATGTCCCCATTTATAAGTATTAATTAAGTCCATTGCCGGAAGGGGATTTTAATAATGGACAGGGGGAAAGGGCTGCTTCTGGTTAACACCGGCGACGGCAAAGGCAAAACGACCGCCGCGCTGGGGCTGGCGCTGCGCGCCTGGGGTCAGGGCATGAAGGTGCTGATCCTCCAGTTTATCAAAAGCGGCCGGCAGTCGGGGGAGAGCAAGGCGGCGGAGAAGCTTGGGCCGGGTTTTGAAATACGGCCGATGGGGAAAGGGTTTATTCGCGGCGCGGGTGAAGAGTCTCCGGACCGGCACAGCCGCGCTGCCCGGGAGGCGTTGAACGCGGCGGCGAACGAAATTAACGCGGGTAAATACGACTTGATCATTCTGGATGAAATATTATACGCGCTGCATTACGGCCTGCTCTCCATTGAAGACGTGCTGGCCTTGGTCGCCGGAAAGCCGGAGCGGTTGCATCTGGTGCTTACCGGACGTCACGCGCCTCCCGAGATTATCAGACAGGCTGATCTGGTTACTGAAATGAAGGAAATAAAGCACCCCTTTACAGAAGGGCTCTACGCCCAAAGGGGTATTGAGTTTTAAAGTATAAATTTCCTTATGGAGTATAAATTTACTTAATATAACAAAAATAAGAAGTGGAACCACTGGGCGGATAACCCGGTTTTTTTGGCATTATTAGCTATAATCTTACAAAAAATAAATCTATCCAGGGCTTACTCCATATAGTAAAATAATACATGGCAAAATAAATTATATTGGAAAAAATAATCATGGCTGTCGCGGACGGCGTGCCGCAATCTGATAATGTTTCCAGCGTTTAAGGTCTGCATTATTGCCATACTATAAAAAAGGGAGGCAATTAATGAGTAGTAAAGAGAAAGAAGTAAACTATGACCGGGGGGCTTTGTTCAAGTGGCCTGTTTTGATTGCCGTGGCGGTTGTGTTCCTGTTGGGCTGTTATGCCTGGGCGAAGAAAACAGTGGTTGTGGATATTGACGGCAGCCAGACGGCAGTGACAACCTTTTCCCTAACGGTTGGAGGTTTGCTGAATTCGCAAGATATCGCCCTGCTGGAAAAGGACGAGGTGACTCCTTCTCTTGATTCCCGGTTGAAAAAGGGCATGGTGGTAACGATAAAGCGGGCCACGGATCTGACGATTGCCGTGGACGGAACCGAAATTGCCGCTAGAACGATGACCCGGAAAGTTGAGGACGCGCTTTTAGAATACGGGATCAGCCTGGGTCCGGAAGATGAGGTTGAACCGGCCAAAGACGACCCGGTCAGCCCCGGGATGACTGTAAAAGTTGTCAGGATTAAAACTGAAAATCAGGTGTGTGAAGCTCCAATTGATTACGAGACGAAAAAACAGTACACTATTTTGATGCCGGGCGGAGCCAGCCGCGTGGCGCAGGAGGGCAAAGAAGGGAAGGAGCGTCAGACCTGGCAGGTTACTTTTAAAGACGGCCAGGAGATTGACCGGCAGTTAGTTTCCCGGGAGGTGCTTGAACCGCCGACAGACAAGATAGTCGTATACGGGAGCACCATGGCTGTGTCCCGTGGCGGCGAAAATATCCGGTATTCCCGCGCCATGGATATGCTGGCTTCAGCCTATACCTACACCGGCAGCAACACTGCTTCAGGCGCCGCCCCGCATTACGGCGTCGCGGCTGTAGACACCAGCGTGATTCCGATGGGGACCAGATTATATGTTGACGGTTATGGTTATGCCACCGCCCTTGACCGGGGAAGCGCGATAAGAGGAAACCGCATCGACCTGTTTTTCGGATCATATGGCGAAGCTATGGGATGGGGCTTGAGGCGGGTAAAAGTATATGTGCTGGATTAGCTATATTAAAAGGCCGAAAGGCCTTTTTGTTTTATTTATATTAGGGCATAATAAAGAGGAAATAAATGTAGTATGTCGAAATTATGCTTTAATGGTTATTCGAGGGCTCACTCGTTCTTTGCATAATGGCTTAAGAAATCGCCCTCTAGGTAAGCGCCACGTCATCCTGGGCTGAGAGTTAACGCGGGAGGAGCCAGTTTGAAGGAAGTTGCGTCACCGGCGGTAGTGCGGGATCTGCTTAAGCGCAATAAATTATCCTGCCGGAAGAGTTTAGGCCAAAACTTTTTGGTAGACTCCAATATAATTGATAAAATTATCGAAGCGGCCGACTTGTCGGCCGGCGATCTGGCCGTGGAAATCGGCCCCGGGCTCGGCGCTTTGACCACGAGAATTGCCCGCGAAGCCGGCAAGGTGCTGGCGGTGGAAGTGGACCGGGGATTGCTGCCCGTGCTGGCGGAAGTAGTGGAAGGCGCCGGAGATGTGGAAATTATTCACGGCAACGCTCTTGAAATTGATTTTGACAAGCTGGTTCACGAAAAAACCGGTGGAAGATTTGGCCGGGGAAGCGGGCAGTACAAGCTTCTCGCCAACCTGCCCTATTATATTACCAGCCCGCTGTTAATACATATTCTACAGGAGCGCTATAATTTATCCCGCATAGTTGTGATGGTTCAGTCCGAAGTGGCCGCCCGGCTCGCCGCCGCGCCCGGCACCAAGGATTATGGCGTGCTGAGCGTGGCCGTGCAGTATTTTACTGAGGTAAAAGTTCTTTTCCGGGTTCCCAGAACTGTTTTCTTCCCGTCGCCGGCGGTGGATTCCGCTGTTGTGCGGCTTTTACCGCGGCCGCCGCGTGATCCTGTTCAGGATGAGAAAACCTTCTTCAAGGTTGTGCGGGCGGCTTTTGGCAAGCGCCGCAAGACATTGCTGAACTCTCTGGCGGATTCGGGATTTGGTATTGAGAAGGAAGTGTGGAAGGCGGTGCTGGAGAGTTCTGCTATCGATCCGGGACGGCGGGGTGAAACTTTGTGCCTGGCCGAATTTGCCCGTTTAACCGGTTGCTTGCAGAAGATCCGGGGGAGTTGAAAGTTAAGCCGCGCGGTATTTAGAAACAATATGTTTAGATATGATTATTATAGAAGTAGAGTAATCAGTTTATCGTCTTGAATTGTAAAATAGCGTAACTGCTTAAGGGTCAGGAAGCCCGAATGGGAGTCTTGAATTTGACAGGTGGGGGTTGGTTGCCATGTATTTTGTAAGCCCTTCGAAGGGCCGCATGGACTTTGATGAAATGATGAACGACATAATTAATTATATTAAAGGCATACCCACCTCGTCGTATAAAATCATTATCGGTTCGGATTCCCAGGTTAAAAGGGAAACTTCCTTTGTCACCGCCGTAATTGTGCATCGTTTGGGTAAGGGCGCCCGTTATTATTACCGGAAAAAAACACACCGGAAGATCAAAAGCCTCCGGCAAAAAATTTTTTACGAAACGGCGCTAAGCCTGGAACTGGGAGGAATGGTCAATAAATACTTCAGCAACAGCGGTTTTGATGAATTGAACGTGGAAATCCATATTGACGTGGGCAACCACGGTGAAACTAAGAGTCTCATCCGCGAAGTGGTGGGCATGGTCACGGGAAGCGGTTTCCGGGCAAAAATCAAACCAGACGCTTATGGCGCTTCCAGCGTGGCTGATAAACATACGAAGTGAACTCGTTTAGCTTCCGCTTAACCCCGCTTCCGCAAACATTCTTGCAGTAAATAGAATTCGGGCATACCTTCGCCGGTATTACCCGAATTGTTTTCATTGGCGTGATTGCGGCCGTTGATTTCCCTATTCCCCCCCCTGCCATTATAGAGATTAATTAAATTTATATGTTTGTCAATATAAACAAGGAGCGGCGGTGAATCCATCCAGGATGTCGAAGCGTCTTTCCAGGTGGTAGCCCGTATATTCAATACCCCCCCTGATTCTGCCCCGTTTTTTATTATTAAAGGCGCAGAAGGCTTCGATACAGTCCCCGATGATGGTTTCGGCGATG
Organism: Pelotomaculum sp. PtaB.Bin117; assembly: GCF_002067195.1. Classification (NCBI taxonomy): domain Bacteria; kingdom Bacillati; phylum Bacillota; class Clostridia; order Eubacteriales; family Desulfotomaculaceae; genus Pelotomaculum; species Pelotomaculum sp. PtaB.Bin117. Next base: position 29,696 of record NZ_MVQM01000174.1, read on the forward strand.
AGCCTGGAATGGTGCTCGTCTTTTTCGGGTGAGCCCAGGTATTTATGGCCGATTGTCGTGCCTATGTCAATTGTTAAATTGTTTTTTGCCGCCAGCGCCAGGGAGACCGGGGGAATCGCCAGTTCCCGCAGCGGCACGGTGTTAAGGAAGCGCCGGGACACAGCGTGCGGCCCGTGGGAAGGTGAAGCGGCGCCGACTTTTTTTTCCAGGCCGATTTCCCGGTTTAACCTGCGGCGCTCTTCCAGCAGGTGGGATGCCAGGGTTGAAAGGCCGTCTTTGCCGGTGGCCGGATAACAATCAGTTAACGACATGTCAAGACGGTGAGAGTTTACGCTTTCCAGCAGTTCACATATATTTTTTGATATATCTCCTTCCATGTCGCCATCCAAAAAAAGTATCGCCGCGGCGCCTTCGTCATATGCTATTTTAGCGCCTGCCGCTCTTGGCACGTCAATACCCAGCGGTTCAATAAAATATAGCGGCATTACCCGGGGGGACTTGAGCCGGCTGATGTAAGAAGGGGAATTGTCAGTGCATCCGTTAAGCACTGGGATAATCAGATCAACGGGTGTGTTTAACAGTGTGTCAATGGCTTTGATTAATCGCTTCTCTTCATTGCGGGCCGGCACTACGGCAGCAAGCATTGCTAACTCCCTTTCAATTTATTTAATCTAACATATGGAAGAAGCCGGGGAAAGTTGCTAGCGAATCACAAGTCACCTTGCAGCTGACATATTATATACCAAAGACACATGAATATTGAGGAGTCCAGGTATGATGGGAGAAATTAAACAAGGTGATATTGTAGGAAGAAAGTCCTATAATTCCGATGTTTTTTTTAAGGTAGTGGATCTGTTCAGGCACGAGGACGGCCGCAAGCTCGCTTATTTAAAAGGGCTGCATCTCAGGCTCTACGCGAACGCGCCGCTGGATGACCTGATCAAGGTCGAACCCGGTGTCCTCGCCAGGCACTTGATGGAGCAGGCCAAGAGCAACAGCGAACACATGAAGCGAATTTTCAGCCGCCGGGTAAAAGAACGGGAAATCATCCTGGGCAGGGCTGTTCCAGGGGACCGGAGCAAAGAACCGGAACAGGGTAAAATGGACGGTTATGATATTCCCGGCACTGTTTTACACATTGACGGCGACAATGATTACCTGGAGCTTTGTTTAACAACATACAAGCAGTTGAGCATCCCCGCCAACGGTTACTGCATTGATGAAGACAAACAGCCGGCGTTTGTGGAGGATTTGCTTAAAAAACACAGCCCGGATTTGCTTGTGCTCACCGGGCATGACGGTTTTATCAAGGGCAAGGTTGATTTTAGGGACATTGACAATTATTACTCGTCAAAATATTTTGTTGAGGCGATCAAGGCGGCCCGGCGCTATGAAAAAAGCAGGGATGACTTGGTTATTTTCGCGGGGGCCTGCCAGTCGCATTACGAAGCGATCCTGACCGCCGGAGCCAACTTCGCCAGTTCTCCGCAACGGGTATTAATCCACGCTTACGATCCTGTTTTTGTCGTGGAGAAAATCGCTTACACCTCAATTTATGATCCGATTTCAATCAAGGATATCATTGCCGGGACGGTAACCGGCTTCGAAGGCATCGGCGGGATGGAAACCCGCGGGAAATATCGCATGGGAATTCCGAAATCACCTTATTAAGACGGTTTAGTGCCCTCTGATTATTAGCCTGCATATCATGTTGTAGGATCCAAAGGAGGGATTGACGAAAACATGGATAGGTATTTTAACGCTTTTAAAAAATATCGCGGAAAATTGTTGGGCTTAAAAAATGTCGTGGGTGTCGGAATCGGCTACAAAAATGCCGGAGGAAATGATACCGGAGGTCCGGCTTATATCGTTTATGTGGAAAAAAAAGTGCATACGTCGAACCTTGCCCGCAGTCATATCGTGCCAAGGCGAATTGACGGCCTGGATACCGACGTGGTCGAAATCGGCACCGTCAGGATGCTGGACGTGCGCACGTCACGCGAGCGGCCGTGCCAGCCGGGAGTGAGCATCGGTCATTACCAGTCCACCGCGGGCACTTTGGGGGCGGTGGTCAGAGACAAGAGAACCAATGAATTGATGGTGCTGTCCAATAATCACGTCCTGGCAAACGGCTCCAGTGTTCAGGAGGCCAGGGCCAAGACGGGCGATCCTATTTTACAGCCCGGCGGTTGTGATACTGCATGGAAAGGAAAATGGGATTTTATATGCAAATAAAAAGGATTTTTGATAACATGATATAAAGTTTTACTGGCTGAGTTGGAGTAGCGCTTGCCAACGGGCTCATATTCGCCCCTTAAAATTGTATGAACTCATGAGCCTTCGGGCTCGGTCAAACTCGCTCGCTTCTCTCGCTCAGACAGTTCCCTCGCTATTTCGAAGGCGGTTCTAATATAATAGGTTTGACTTGCAATGGCGATACAGTAGAAACGCTAATATCATAAAGTGGCTCTCGCCATTGCCGTCCTCAAAATCGCTTCCTAATGGCAAGCGCTACTCCAACTACGTAACAGTATTCTCAATAAAGTGAACGTAGAGAAAAAGGATAGAGGGAGTATATTAAGGGAGTTATTTATAGTGACCATTGAGATGGGAGGTTGTTCTAAGATTTTATGTTTTTTAATAGTTTTCGTCATAATTAGACATAATTATATAATATAATATAATATATTGAGGAATATGTTGACATATGAAGAAATTTATGATATCTTCTGTATATTAAATTATCGTTTAAGGGCTTGTGATTAATTGAAAAATGATGAATTAACTGTTATAGTTAATTATTTAGATAGTGAGACGGTAAAAGCTCTTAATAAATTCTTAAGGGATACAAAATATGGAAACTTTACTTTAATTATTAAAAATAGTAAAGTGGTTGGGTATGATTTTCTGATTAGAAAACGGAATAAAGAATAAAATGTTTGGAGCTGACCGAAGGACGGAAGCTAAGAACCAAGATTTATTTGGTTTTTGCTTCCGTTTTTTAATTGTGGATTAGTGTAAACATGGGGGGTGAATCCAATGGATAATTAAATTAGTATGGGTTTTGTTAGGTAAAGCCCGATTAAAGTCATTGATTTTATCAATATTAAAAACAGGGAGGAATTAAGATTATGCGGGTTAGGAAGGTCGTTTCATTAATTCTTTGCATAGTATTTGTATTTACTTTTGCCGGAACTGCTTTAGCAAAAAATTCATCGGGTGATAGGCAAATCTTGCTTAATAAGAATGGAAACAAAGTGATTGTTCCCGGACCAAATGTTACTGACAAAGCATTATATAATCCCAATCCAGAAGGGCAAGGGTCCCCTAAAATTTTAAGTAGCCCAGCATCACTTTCAGATAGTTATGACAAAAGCATCACTCCACCTGGAGGATCTTCTGGACGCATTTTAAACTCATTCGATTCAAGTGTTAGTTATCCAGAGTATGAGACTAGCGCAACATACTCTGGGAGCTCAAGATCATCTTGGGATGGTGAAGATCCGTGGAATGCAGATACGGTTAAGCATGGTGATAAATGGTGGGTATCAGGCATAGGTATATCGGTAAGCTTTCCGTCCGGTGTAGGTATTTCAGGTTCTGGCAATTCTGCTAGCTGGGAAGACTCTGTAAGTAATAACTGGCAAATATATCATGAATTTTCTAACATAACATTCTATGGAGCGTGTATATACAGAGTATATGAATCTTCAAGTGGCACATTCAAATTTGGCACAAAATTTTATACAGTTTCTTCCTCAGATAATGCGTATATCTAAAGATAACGTAAAAAAGTAGGGTAGCGCTGTTAAGTGCTACCCTCAACATTCTTGAGAAAGGTGATATTCTATGCTCAGCAGATCGCTAAATAAAAAAATTACCATAATAGCAACCATTCTTGCTATTATTATAAGCTTTACATTTTTATCGTTTACCTGGCAGAAGCCTTTATGGGAAAGCGATAGCTGGCAGAACAATACATATAATAAAGTGGAAAGTACATTCCGTTACTATAATAATAATGCTGGAGCTTATGCTGAGTTACCATCGTTATCTATTCAAGACACAGCTGATTTATATTCCACTGTATGGATAATAAAAACACTCTCACTTATTGATATGTCGCGTACAGAACAAAGTAAGCAATATATTGTGAAATGGCTTCACTCTTTACAGCAAGAAAACGGTCTTTATTCTTACCCAAACAACCCTGGACTTCCTGATTTATATGTGGCGTATCTTGTAGTAGAAGGACTTGATGCTCTGGGTGAAAAGCCTACTAATAGAAATGCCTTAGGGATGGCATTAACTAATCTACAAGACAGTAACGGTCTTTTCTCATGGGACAAAAAAACTACCTCAGATTATACCGCCACAGAAACTGCATGCCAAATACTTACGTCCCTTGGCATCACAGAGCATACGACATCAACAAAACGTGCGTTATCCGAAGCCTTCTCCAAAGATGAACTGTTTAGAGATTCTAATCTAAACGAATTTCTAAATTACGGGGCACCTATAATAAATGCAATGCAGTCACTAGGAGTAGATAGCTCTGTTTTTCCAAAAGAATTAATAGATAAGCGTATTCGTTGGCTTGATACTATAGGGAGGAATATTTTAAGTATGCCGGTACATCGGGACCATCACTCACTACCCTCCAAGCCTTTATTAAGGCCAGGCACTTTTTTGGAACAATTGTACCCCAAAAAGATTCTTACATTAAGTTACTAATGGATAGTCAACTAGAAAACGGTGGGTTTGCTGCTATGGATAAATACAAAATTTTTGACCCTCAGGCGACCTTTCAAGTGGCGGAGATCCTATTGTATTGGAAACAAGGGTTTCCGAAAAAGGACGCTTTGATTAGCACTCTTGACTTAAATCGTAGTCATGATGGCGGATGGATAAGTCAGGTTGCAGCGCCCCCAACCCCCAAAGCCACCTATTACGCTTTATCTATCCTTAATAGTATAAATGCGAAACCAACTCATGCGGCTGAAATAGATTTGTGTATAAAGGAATGGCTAAATAAACTCCATGATGATTCTAAGAGTATAACTTTGTCGGAACAATTAATAAAAAATGAGTCTCTATACTATACAATCAAGAGTGCTGAACTCCGTAAAATCGATATTGATTCAAAAATAATTAACGATATACTTGTGCAAAATACAGCTATGGAGATTTGGGATCGCCCAGAAACGCCCATTTCTGTAATTACTCATTTTGTTAAGTTATATCGCAAGTATCAAGGCGTTCTACCAGGTAATCTTGAAGAAAAATTTACTAAGCGCGTAGTTGAGGCTCTTAACAATAAAAAACCTGAAAGCGAATCCGGCTTAAATCCAGCAGTCGTACTAGATGCGCTTCAATTATCACAAGAACTCAATAATGATAAACTCGATAACAAGTCTATTAAAATTGCTTTAGGACAAATGCAGTCATTTTCTGTTAACCAGGGTACATTCAAAAGAAATACCAAGGTAAGTATTGCGGATATATTAGCTACTTATTATGCTCATGAGACATATGAGCTTGCTAATGAAAAACTAAATAGTAATAATTTAAAAGATTTCTTAAATGGTGCTGTAAACCCATTAGGGGGATTCTATCTGTATCCACGAGGTAAAGTAGAAACTAATGATCTTACATTAGAAACTACATATATGGGAATTATGCTAGCAAAATCGCAATAGGGTGAATAGTATAACAATTAATTTGGTGGGTAGTAATAAGTTTTACTAAAGGTGGTAGATCGATGAAAATATTTAGGTTGTTTTTAACGACTTCTATTGTCATGTTTTTTATTAATTTCTTCTTTCTCCATTTGTGCGGAGTTTTCCTTCGAAAGGTAGTATGAAGCTTTCAAAAACCATCTGGCCAGTGGAATGTCGGTACATTTTTTCGCCTCCAAGTGCAAGCTTTTTGCATAAGCTTATTTTCCTTGTATAATAATTCGACAATAGTACCGGTAATCCCTTGTTACTACTGGAAATTTGGGCTATTCAGCAAGCCCTACGTAAATTATAATGCTAAAAAAGTGGCATTCATCAACAGGTCCTTTATTTTTTAAGAAACTGTTTTAATTTTTCGCTTCAAAGGTCAAAGATGGTCGTTTTCATATTACAATAGACGCCCCGGATGGTCTATTTTTACCAGCCGGGGTGTGTTCAACAGAACATGGATAATTAAATGCCCTGACTATGCATCCTTTTTTAAATTATTAAGGGTCTCTTCTATTTTCCGTATTCTTCTTTTTAAATCCTTAAAATAGCGAACTATAATTATTATTCCACATGTTGAACAGACAAAAAAAATAAATGCCGCCACTAAAAGTATTCTCATTTTATCAACACCCATTTCTTTTAAAATACTTTAATATCATCTTATTCCACCCAGTGGTGTAATTTCCTTTTTTTATCTTAGCTTATATTTTATTTTACAGAGAAGATTATACAACTATAAATATGGTTAATAAGTATTTTTATGCTTCGTTTAAATTGTGCAAAAATTCAATGCGCAAGAGCGGCTGAATGCTATCCACAACAGAGTTATTCGCTGGCTGGACATCCGGTTTCCAGAGTTTACAGGGGTATTTAAGAAATGGACAGGAAAAACAGCGCTTCTGACACTTCGAATGTTTCCAACACCGGCCAAGGTTTTGGAGGCGGGTGCGGAAAAAATACTGGCTACATGGAGGACAGTTGTCAAGCGATCCATAGGTATAAAAAGAGCGCAAGCGCTGGTAAAAGCAGCGTCCAACAGCATCGGCAGAACAAACGGTCATGTAGCTTCAGAAGCCGGCCTGCAGAACCTGCTTGCAGAATACGAATTGTATCATGCGCAGCATGAACGATTGGAACAACTGATGTGGGAATTTGCTGCTTCAGGTACCGAACGCAGTTAAACTTCTAGGTATCAAGGGAGTTGGGTTGGTTACGGCAACAACCTTTGTCGGTGAAGCCGGGGATATCCACAGGTTCGAACATCTGCGCCAGATACAAAAACTGGCCGGTTGTAACCTGGTAGAGAACAGCTCCGGCAAACATAAAGGAAAGACCACTATCAGTCACCGGGGACGGAAGCGATTACGGCATGGGTTGTTCATGGCCATGATTGCCATCCTGGGTAAAAACCCTGAGTTCCAGGAACTGCATTACCGTAACCAGACAAGGGAAAATAACCCGCTAAACAAGATGCAATCCATTATTGCTCTCTGTGGCAAGCTAATCCGGATATTCTACACCATTTTAAGTAAGGGAGTTGACTACAATCCGGAGAAGATGATGGGCGATATTCAACAGTCGGCTAAAAAAACCGCATAAGGTTACCGGTGGCACCTGACAAACGATGTAGAGCAACAAAAACACATTGTCGCCGAGTGGAAAGTGCCGCAGCCATCCAGGCGAAGATGTGAATGTCTCAAATAGTAACTTGAAGGTTTTAAACGTTCTTTGAAAACGGAGAGCACAGTCAGGTTGAATTTTACCATGAGGGCATAGACCCGGTCTAGGAGCATTACTGACGTTCCACCTCTTGGATAGGCATGAAGAGGGTATTTAGGGCAAGACCCAGGAAGATGTGGGAGTTGCGCCTTGAAAGCTCAATACTACCTTGCAATCTGCAATGGTTGCCGTAGTAAGACTTAACCAGTAGGGAAAGCCTACTACATGGGGAAGCGGTTGGCGGGTACTGAATCTATCCATGGAAACATGAGCCTCATACGCGATGCTGTGAGTCAATTTCCGAAGAGCCCGGTGCGGGAAATCTGCACGCCGGGTTCCGAGGGGGTTGGGCCACCGAGTGGTGGCCTTTCTACCCGGAGTTTGCTGCCAGGAGACGATGTGGAATCCCATTGGCCATGATACAAAAAATCACGCGGTCTTGGTTTAATTCATACATCGCCATCCATAATTACACATTGATGTAAATAACAAGAGTAAGGCTATCCGACCATAATGTGAAAAACTAAGAATGAGGAAGATATTTAAAGATAATCGAAGTATATTAAGGGAGGGAGTTCCCTTTACATTAGAGAGACAAAGACTATTTTTTATGTCTGCATATCTCTAATATAAGGGGAATTATCCTTATGTTAGGATATCTCAATTGTGATTAAAATTAAACTTCTAAAAAAAATTTTATGGACAAAATATTGGTAAATAAAGTAAATTTTATACTAAATAAAAGTATCATTTCAGGTATATATTGAAGGTAATTTTACCTGAATATGGAATAACATATATAACTTATGAAGTGGTATATATAAACATGGAAAAAATTACAAATAGAACGAGATAAAATAAGACTCTGTTTAACACGATGGGAGGTTAAAATAGTTGGGGAATTTCGAAAGCAGTATTTATATTATTATGGTATATTTGCCATATGTATTTGCAATTATAGCCATAGCTTTTTTAATTAAAGGTTTTTACTTAAAATCAAAAAAGAAAAGTAGTAAAAAATATTATACTATTTCTTTAATATGTTTTATTATAGGAATATTTATACTTTTATTGCCAGTAATTTTATTATTGATCATTTAGGATAGGGTGGGGTAGTTAACCACCAATTTTCCTATACCATCGAACGTAATGTTACCAAATCCCATTGTATGACGTTAGATATGTAAAGATAATCGAGGTATATTAAGAGAGGTGGTAGCAATGCTTGCGATGATTTTGAAAGCGCCGGGTCGGCCTTTGCGCGCTGTTGAGGTGCCGGTGCCCGAGCCCGGGCCGGATCAGGTTTTGATTAAAGTGAGCGCCTGCGGATTGTGCCGGACCGACCTGCATATTGTGGACGGAGAATTAAAGGAACCCGTGCTGCCCCTGATCCCCGGCCACCAGATCGTGGGCACGGTGGCGGCGGCCGGCGAGCGCGCCGGGCAATTTGCCGCGGGCGACCGGGTGGGGGTGCCCTGGCTTGGTTATACCTGCAGCCATTGCCGCTATTGTGCTTCCGGACGGGAAAACCTGTGCGGCGAGGCGCGGTTCACCGGGTACCAGATCAACGGCGGCTATGCCGAGTATACCGTGGCGGACCACCGGTTCTGCTTTCCCATTCCTGAAAACTACCCGGATCTGCAGGCCGCGCCGCTGCTTTGCGCCGGCCTGATCGGCTACCGGTCTCTGATGATGGCGGGTGAGGCCATGCACCTCGGCATTTATGGTTTCGGCGCCGCCGCCCACATCGTGGCCCAGGTGGCCCGCTACCAGGGCCGTCAGGTCTATGCCTTCACCCGCCCGGGTGATCTCGAAGCCCAGCGGTTTGCCCGCGGCATGGGCGCCGTCTGGGCCGGGGACAGCCGGGAGACGCCGCCGGAGGAACTGGACGCGGCCATTATCTTCGCCCCGGATGGCGCGTTGCTGCCGGCCGCGCTGCGCGCCACGGCAAAGGGTGGGGTGGTGATCTGCGGCGGGATTCACATGAGCGACATCCCCGCGTTTCCTTACGAAATCCTCTGGGGCGAGCGGTCCGTGCGGTCCGTGGCGAACCTGACCCGCAGGGATGGAGAAGAGTTTCTGGCTTTAGCACCCAGGATTCCGGTTCACACCGAGGTGCGGCCTTTCCCCCTCAGCGCGGCCAATGAAGCGCTCGACGCCTTGCGCGGCGGCAAAATCAGCGGCGCTGCCGTGCTGGTGGTGGATGAATAGAAGATCGCCATATGGATGGCCTGGTTTGCTCCGGCGCCCTTTCAGATTATATCCTGAGGGTGCCGGGGTTTTTTATTTTCCCGCTTGTTTTCGGACAAGGCCCTGTTTGAATAAATTTAGAATAAGGAGGTGCATCTCGTGGAGAAAAAACTGATCATTGAAAACCGTGAGCGGCTTTCGGTGCTGAATGACAAGGGGAAAATTAACGATATGGTTGTTTTTCTGGCGTACAGGAGGCTTAGAAAAATGCTTGCCGCCGCTTCTTCATCCGCTGATCCGGATAAAGTCGTTGAAAAGTCGCAGGGGAAGTGATCCGGTTGGACCGCGAGTTTACCAGATCACCCATAACCGGAGCCGGTGCCGGGACCAGGAAAAAACTGGTGGCGGTATACGCCAGGCTTAGTGTCAATGAAAACGGGGAACGAGACGAGAGCCTGGAAACGCAGTGCGATTTGTTGAACGGTTTTGTTATAAAGAATAAATTCGGGAAATCAAAGCTGTATGTGGATAATGACGAATCAGGGGTGTATTTCGACCGCCCCGGCCTGATTCAGTTAATCAACGATATTAAGGACAACCTTGTCGGAACAGTGGTGGTGAAAGACCTGTCCCGGCTGGGGAGAAACAACGGCGAGACCTTGACTTTCCTTGATTTTCTTATCAGTAACAATGTGCGCCTGATTGCGATTGTTGACAATTACGACAGCTTCGCGGACGATGACGAGATTGTCGGCATCAAGACGTGGGCTAACGAGCACTATTGCCGGGACATTTCGAAAAAGGTGCGCGCAAACTTAAGAAGAAAAAAACAGAACGGTGAATACCTGGGCAGGCCGCATTTCGGCTACTTGAAATCCACAAGCGAAAAAAACAAGCTGGTAGTCGACGCGCGCTACCAAAAGGTTATTCAAATGATTTTCGATATGTACATCAACGGCTGGGGCTACCGGGCGCTGGCCGATTATATTCAAAGCATGAATATACCGACACCCAGCCAGGAGAAAAATTACCCCGGGGCGAAGCAGTCCGCCCGCTGGAATGAGCAGCACATCAGGCGGATCATCACCAGCCGGGTCTATTGCGGCGACACGGTCCAGGGCGTGAGCGAAAAGGTATCCTTCAAGCTGCGCAAGACCCGGCGGCTGCCGCCGGAGAGGTGGGTGGTGGTGGAAAACACTCATGAAGCGATAGTTTCCAGAGAGACCTTCGAAATGGCGCAAAGAGTGCGTATAAAAAGGTGGCGGGAAGGGGAAGGAAGAAAAAAGAACAAGTCGGACGGGCAGCATCTCTTCTCCGGTTTTTTGGTTTGCGCCGCGTGCGGGGCGTATCTGGTTCATAAAAAGAAGAAAAACCGTCCCGCTCATTATGTTTGCGGCCGGTATAATAATTTCGGGCGGAAAGAAGGGGGCTGCGCGAGCCATCACATACTGGAAGACAAATTGATCAATTGTCTCATTGAAGATATTGAGCAAATGGGCGGGGAAACAGATCTTCAAAACCTGCTGGCGGATGCGTATGACAAAAGTTTAAAACTGTCCGCCGCGCAAATTAACGAAGAGGCAAAGCGGCTGAAAAATAAAATAACTGAAAAGAAACGGCAGCGGAAAACGGTTTATCTTGACAGGGTCAAAGGAAATATCCGCGAAGAACTTTATCTTCAGGCCGCCGCGGAGATTGAGAAAGAAATAGCCGTCCTGGAGGCCGGTATGGTCAGGTTGGATGAAAAGCTAATGAATGCCGGTCGGATAGAAGATAATATGCGTAAAATCAGTTCTATGCGGATGCAAATAAACGCGGCTGACCTTGACAGGTTTTTTTTGGAGAAGTTTATTAATAAAATTATTATTATTGAAAACGGCGAGGAGATTAATGAGCATGTCAGAGAAAAATACGGCCTGGCTTCAATTTTTACCGGAGAGCGATTGAGTGGGATTGCGCATAGGAAAATCAAGCTGATAATATTATATAATTAATGATCCTGTTCCATGCAGTGGCACAGCCCGGGCCTTATGACGGAGGCACGCTGAAGGATCGCATCGGTGTGCTGCAGCGTTATGTGCCGCTGTTAAAAAACGTGGCGAAATCCGACTGCCCGGTGGCTTTGGCCCTGGCCAGCGGGGGCACCAGGGTGCTCAACCTGGTCAAACGGGATTATGAAATACGCTTTTACAAAAATTACACGGCTGAAAACACCGTGGATTGCGCTTTGGCCAAACTTGATTCGGCCGATCTGGTCAAACCTGCCATTCTGGAAATTGGTGAAATAAAAGGGATAAACGATATCAAGCCCGGCCAGAAGGTGCAAAAGAGCGGCAGAACCACCGGCCTGACCAGCGGCGTGGTAAAATCTATCGGCACTACGCTGCAAGTGGAAATGAAAGAGGAGGAAAAAGTCTGGTTTTCTGATCAGGTAGTGACTGATATGCCTTCCCAACCGGGAGACAGCGGGGCGTTAATTCTGAATGAAAAGTGCGAAGTCGTGGGTTTGCTGTTCGCCGGTTCGGATAAGCTGACCATATTTAACCGGATCAGCAATATTGTAGAGCGGCTTGGCATTGAGTTCGTTTAACTTTGGCTGCGGTTTGTTTGATGTTAGCTGATCCTCCTCACCTTTGTTTCAGCCGAACCATATATTGATTACCGGGGAGGCTTATCTTATGGTACTGAAAGCGGTTGTGTCCGGTGATGTGGCGCTGGCTTTTTTGGGAGAAGATATCCCGGCAATCGGTCCGAGTTTTCATAACAGGGAAGAAGCCATGAAAGCGGCTCAACAATATCTTGATAAGATCAACGAGTTATCTGTTCGTGACCAGAACATGCCGTTTCAGATTGTCCTGAACAAACAGGCGGACGGCCGGTATTCGCTTGTTGTGGACAGCTCGCAGCAAATGGTGAGCACCTTGAGCAACCTTGATGAGTTGATCGTGAAACGGTTTCGCAAAGGTTTGAAAAAAAAGTTATTTATCTTGACTTGTTTTGTGGAAGGTGTGGATGGGCTGGAATGTCTGGTTCTTACTGAAGGTCTGGGGGCGGTGTTTTACGCCCCTAACGCCGTGGGTACATATTAAGGGAAAATTAGTGAAAGGGCAGGAGCCATGGGCGAAGAAAAAAGCGGGAAAAATGAACAGTTTTGGACCCGTGGTCGGCAGGAATCATACCATACCAGCAAGGATTTTGGTTATCATTTAGGTTACAACCTGGGTTTTGAGTCAGGGTTTGAAAAAGGATATACCGAGGGAAGCTCGTTAGGCTATAATAATGGATTTCTAGCGGCACTGAGACTTAGTGAAGGGACCGGGGCCGAGGAGCCCCCCGGCGCCGGTCCGCCGCACGGCAGAGCCTACCAGGCCATCCGGAAACTTATCGAAGGCGGTCAAGTAAGAATTCTCCTTTCCGGATGCGCGGCCAGGGAAGCGGAAACCTTGTTTAAACTGTTATTCATAGACGCTCATGTAGTCGCCAGGGATCTTGACAACTGTCGTTAGCCTCAATTTTGGCCGGGAAGCCCGGCCTTTATTTGTTAAATTTTTGCCGCATCTTGACAATGGACCCTAATTTGGAGGCCATCTGACAACGCCGCAGGATAATCCCAAAAAAGTTAACATTACGATGGATGTTCTTAAATTACCCGTTTTGCCATGAGACCCCATTCGCCGGTATATTAAACTTGTACAAGCCCTTTTATGAATGCTTCTTTAAACAGCCGTCTTTTGGCGGACGTCAGACGTCAGACGTTAAGGCAAAGCCAATTAAATACAAGCGGCCGAATCCCGGAAAATATCCGGGTACGGGGGAACCGGTTTATGGGGTGAATCCCGGTAAAGTCATCAGCAAGACCCAGACATAGGGCATTTCCATGTGATATGTCATGTCTTGTATCTCATGACTCGAATGGGTAGGGTTTTGTCTTTTACCGAACCCGTCAGCTAACCCCGGAGGCTCAAAAGAAAGGAGTAAATTTATGCGGCGTTCCAGGAACCTGACGTTAGGTTTGGTTGTTACCTTGTTTATTTTCGCGTTGGTACTCTCAATGGGAGCGGCGGCCCCGGCAACGGCTGACGCCAGCCTTGCAGCTACGGCTGATGAACAGTCGATGGCTGACCTGATTGATCAGGCGCGTCATGACGCTGGCAAAGCTTCGCTGACTGTTGACCCTGTCCTGTCAAATCTGGCCAGGATTAAGGCCCAGGATATCGCTTCCAACTGTTATTTCGGGCATAACTCGTCTACTTACGGCTCTCCCAATGACATGCTAAAAATGGGTGGTGTGCAATATAGCCGCGCCAGGGAAGTCCTGGCCAAGGCTTGCACAGTTAACGCGGCGTTTAAGGGAATATGTGCCGCCAGCAGCCGGTCGACCATTCTCAGTTCATCTTATGACCGGATCGGCGTTGGAATAATCATGAAAAACAACAATAAAATTGTCGTTTTGTTGTTTGCCGGCGGTCAGAAAGTGACTACTCCGACACCGGCACCGGCACCCACACCGGCACCGGCACCCACACCGACACCGGCACCCACACCGACACCGACACCAACACCGGAACCGGCTCCAACACCGGCACCGGAACCACAACCCGTTAACGGGTTAAATGCCGACGAGCAGCAGATGCTCGATCTGGTGAACCAGGAACGGAGCAAAGCAGGCCTGCAGCCCCTGCAAATGGACCCGGCCTTGGTAAAGCTGGCCAGAATGAAGGCGCAGGATATGATTGATAAAAATTACTTCAGTCATACATCGCCGACATACGGCTCTCCCTTCGATATGATGAAATCGGCCGGCGTGCAGTACCGCTACGCCGGGGAGAACCTGGCCGGAGCTTCAACTGTTGGCAGCGCGCACACCAACCTGATGAACTCGTCGGGACACCGGGCGAACATACTAAATGCAAATTATACCAAAGTGGGCATTGGCGTCGTCAGCGGCGGTCCGTACGGGAAAATGTTCGTGCAGATGTTCACCGGTTGATTGACGGCAAAATGAGCATAAAAAGTTAACAATAAAGGCGAAAAAAATATTAGTAAAATAAGGTAGAGGACCCAGGTCCTCTTTTTTTTTCGTTTTTTGCATGCTGACTACCTTTATTGCACATTTTCGTATGTTTCTCACATATATTAGTACAGAAAAATTTTGAAAGGAGGAAACCATCATGGCTGGAACCGAACGCCTTAAGGTTAATTTGGTCCAGGGTGAAAATAGAGTTCAGACCGTGGTAAAAGGTCGGATTGAAATTCCTGACACCAAGCCGAGTGTGGAAAAGATTTTATCAAAAGAAACAACTGCCAAAGTTAGAGACGTCAGCATCGTTCCGGACAAAGCCATCATTAATGGGACCCTGACTTTGCAAGTGATGTACGTCGCCTTTGAACCTGATCAATCAGTTCACTCATTGCATGGTGATGTCAATTTTACGACCTTTGTCGATGTGCCTGGCGCCGAGCCCGGGATGGATTACGTTGTCGATTTTACTGTGGAGGATGTGAGTCTGACTCCAAGTAAAGACAGCGCATGTAAATTTGATGTGGCGGCTGTGCTCAGCACTTTTGCAAAAATAATGGATGTTGAAGAAATGGAAGTGCTTACAACAACCCCGGCCGGGAATGAAGCTCTGGAAACCCAGGACCTCACTGTTGAACACATGATTGGCGACAAAGAAACCAAGCAGGTTATTATCAGCGATGCGTTCGAAGTGCCGGAAGAAAAGCCGGACGTGGAAAAGATCCTGAATATCAAGGCGGAAGTGGAAATTACAGATAAGCGGGTCCTTGCCGGCAAAGTGATTGTGGACGGTGAAGTAGAGCTTCAGGTTTTGTATGTGTCCATGACTCCCGGGCAATCCGTTCATGACCTGCACCGTATCATCAAGTTCAGTGACTTCGTGGAGGTTCCCGAAGCCCAGCAGGGAATGAACGTCCATGTGCGGGCGGAAGTGGAAAACGCCGATATCGCGCCGGTAACTTGCCCGAAGCTTTCAGCTGATATCATTGTCAAACTGATTGTCTTTGTTTCCGAAACCAGGACGCTTGAAAATGTTCCCACCGAGTTGAAAAATGAGGGAGACTACGACAGGGTAAAGCTGAAGATCGACCGGGAAATCGGCTCCGGAGAAACTCAGGTGGTTCTGAGAGAAACCACTGAGGTTCCCCAGTCCAAACCTGATGTCATGAAGGTGTTGGAGTCACGGGTAGACAATATAAAAGTAACGGAAGTAAATATTCTCAATGGCAAGGTCCTGATCAGGGGTCACGCCGATGTGGAAGTGGTTTACGTCAGCACCAAGCCCGACCAGGCTGTCCACGCGCTGCATCAGCGTTTGAATTTCCGCACATTTGTGGTAGTGCCCGACGCCGAGCCTGATATGAGGGTCAAGGTTAAGGTCAGTCCGGAATATGTCAACGTGGATCAGCAATTGCAATGCGCGGATTTGCACACCGAAGCTGTTTTGAAAGTCAAAGCCACGGTGACCGATTTAGCCCAGCTGAATGTTTATGTGCCCGCGGTCACACCGACTCCCACGCCTACCACCTGTGTTCCGACCGATTATACGGTTCGGGCGGGTGACACGCTCACTACCATTGCCGCGGCGCATGGAACGACAGTCGCCCTGATCCTGGCCGAAAACCCCGAGATTACCAACCCGGATGTCATCAGCGTCGGACAGGTGATTAAGATTCCATGCGAAGCAATGGGTTGATTAAAAATTATTAAGGAGGTCTAAAAAATGCCCGAACAATACTATTACACGGAAGTCCAGCCGGTCAAATGTATTGAAATAAGAGTGCCGCTGGTTATCGAGTCTGTAGATGTGGAAGCGGTGATTGACAATGTGTTAACCTTACCCGAACTGGCGATCAAGGTCGACAAAATCAGAGCTTCTGTCCGCGATCTGACCGCCACGCCGGTATTTGTTGACGAGGCCCATCATGGCCATGGCTATCATGACTATGACGGCTACCATGATGGTAAGCACGGCAAGTACGGCAAGCACGACGAATACGTTCTGGTGCATCACGACAGTCACCATCCGCACAGGGATTTGTTCCTTAAGAAAATTATTGTAAACGGTATTTTACACAAACAAATCTTTTACGTAAATAAAAATAATGAAGTCAAGCATACAGCCGAAGAACTGTCGTTTTCCAAGTTGGTTGAACTGGATGAACCCGTGCTGATTCGCCATAAACATGATGTTTTTATCCAGTTCCGTCATGTTGATGTGGATATGAACTGGGAACTGCACCGTGCCTGCCGGATCCACGAGACTGCTGTCATTCAGGCTACCGCCAGGGTGTCGGAAGACCGTAAGATCTTTGTGCAGACCTGCCCGTCCCCGGATGAGTCTCCCGTCGGCAACCTGCTCAGGGACGGCGGTCTCGAGGCCTGGGCCAGCCCTTACGCCCCGGTCTTTTGGGGCGCGAGCAATGTATCCCAGTGCAGTACGGCTCATTCCGGGTCGTTTGCGGCGGAAATCGGGTTATTGAATACCCAGTTGCCCGGGGCGCTGTTCCAGATGATCCACAAGAAAATTGTCGGCGACCGCCAGTACCGCCTCACCTTCTGGGTCAGGGAAGATGTCCTGGGTGCGACCAGCGATTTCTCCTTAACCGCTGAAGTAGTATTTTATGATCAATACGGCACTCAGATCGGTATCGGCACGCAAACGCTAAGCAGCACCGGCATACCGGATAACTCCTACACCCAGGTTCAGTTCGCCACGCCGGTGACAGACGAAAGTGTTGATTCAATCATGGTCCGCTTCAACTTCATGCCCGGCACGGGCAACACCAATACCGTCAAAATTGACGATGTTGTGCTGGAATGCATGCGCAAGCGCGGTTAGGCCATGAATAAAAAAAGAAAGCTGTTGTGAAACAGCTTTTTTTTTGCCTTTTATAAACTTTTTTAGCGCGGGGCGAATATATTTAATAATGAGTCATTGCGGCCATAAGGCTGTGAAGGGAAAGGGGAAAACAACCGGATGATGAATAATATGGGCGCGATCGTTGCTGAGATGCAAAAGCTGCAGCAGGAGCTGAAAAACAAAACCGTGGAAATCAGCGAAGGTGAAGGAATGTTCAGCATTGTGATGAACGGCCAGCAACAAGTGCTGGGAATCAAATTCAGCCCGGGCGCGTTGAAACCGGGTAATGCCAAGGCGCTGGAAGGCATGGTGGCGAACGCGTTCAACAAAGCTGTCGCCGAATCAAAAAATCTGTTAAAAAATGAAATCTCCAAGTTGACCGGCGGGATGGAGCTTCCCAGTATACCCGGATTGTTTTAACATGATGGAAAATTTTCTCCGGGGAGGTGAGTTGATTGGCTGAAGATGTCAAAGGAACCGCCGTGTTGGAAGAGGCTGTCGCAAGGGTGCTGGAGCTGCAGTCAAAGTATGGAATGGACCAGGAAACAATGTTGATCTACATGTGTTCGGTCAACCTTACCAGTATCTTGAATCTGATTGGAAAGCGTTATCACGGCAGTTCCAGCGGATACATACAATCTCCGGTAACAGCGCCGACGACAGTACCAGCGCCGGCGCCGGTCAGCGCCACTGGAGGGAACCCGTCTCCGAACGATCTGGCGGGTATGCTGACAAGTTTGCTGGGCGGTCAGGGCGGCAGCGGCGGCCAGGGATTCAACCCGGCCATGCTGATGAGTTTGCTGAGCGCCCTCGGCGGGCAGAATATGGACTTGGGCAACCTGATGAACATGCTGGCGGGTTTGATGGGAACAGGCTCCAAGAACAATACCAAGACTGAATCCTCAAAAGGCAAGCCGGCGGCATCCAAGGATGCGTCAAATGCGGCAGGCGCGGCTAAAAACGACCAGGGCGGGGAAAAACAAACCGTCCGGGAAATGCCGAAAATAATGAAATGGGATAACCTTGATCAACGCAAAAGAGCGCAAAGCTAAAAAGATGATCATACCGAACCATGTGATCGTTTGTTGCCGCTTGAAGGCAGTTCATGCTGCCCGGGAGCGGTTTATTTTATATATGGCGAAAAATAACGCGTTAAAAAAACGGGCTGATATTTATAATACCAGCCCGGTGGGGAGAGTCCCGGTTTAAAAAGAAACAGCCTTCTTCCAGAATAAAAGAATGCATGACTAAACCTCGAAATCGCCTGCTTCTTTTTGTCCCGGCGCATCATATTTAGGCTGCGCGGGCGGGGGAGAACTGGTTTCGTTGGTTGCCGATCCTGTCATAAAGGGCATCATCGCCGCATGAAAAGTATCGATACCACTTTTAATGCTTGACACTGTATCTTTTGTAGCCATGATAAAGGAATTCAGAGTATCTAGTTTCTTTTCCGACTCAGGGCTGACAGCGAGCATAAACAATAGAGGGAGCAAGCGGTACAAGCTGTTCACAACTCCTTTCTTTTGGTTGTTATCCTGCCTTGTCGTCATTTTAGTTTATGTTTATCGGGGGTATTCTGTTACAGAATGGCGGAGGGTGGGTGGCGGGGAGGCTAAATTAAGTTCTATTTGATCGCTTATATGCGTTACTTCCCGTGGTACCGTTGTATATACTACAATGTTGTTGTTGGAAAGAGTATTATTTATTGTTCTATCTTGTAGATATATGCAAATTATGGTGATATAATTAAGTAAATGTAATTAATTAATGCAAAAAGTCGATTAAGAGCCAAAATAATATAAAAAACCTTATACTTTACGATAAATATTAATTATGCCCAGATGATAACATAGTATTAAGAATTTGGTTTACTTAGGAGGGTTTTTCTTTGCATGCTTATATAAATATGAAAATAGATCCGTCTTCACCGGCCCTCCCTATCCAATATAATTATTTCGTTCAGTCGGCTATTTACGCGGCACTACCCAAAGATGTCGCCTCCCGTATTCATGACGAAGGTTACTCTGCGGGGAATAGGCGTTTTAAGATGTTTTCCTTCTCGCGAATTATGGGCAAGTTCTTCATTGACAGAACAGCAGGAACT
>NZ_MVQM01000175.1:0-9184 GCF_002067195.1 Pelotomaculum sp. PtaB.Bin117
CACGCCCTTCCCGTTTAAATCACGCAGCCCTCTTTTTACGTTATATTTACTGAATAACTCAGGTTCAATAAAGTTATTTTTTTCAGCTATGGCACACAATCCATCAATTATTTTTCCTTCGATCTTTTCCAAGTTGTCATTTTTCATAAAACAATACCCCCTCGGGAAAATTTCTTCTGAATATACAAATAGATAAGGAGGAAAACAACTAACCGATTATTAAATTAGAATAATGATGGCAACAGCACAAGGAGCTGATATGTACAACCCTAAATTGATTCATTGCATTGCAACAATGAAACTAAATCTCATGTTATTACGAATCATTCTTATACCCTATATAAATAGTATATCAAATATTAGTTTTGGTGTAAAGAAAGCACTGGGGTAAAAAATATAACCACCTTTCCTAATATTGACCATTATCAATATATAAACATTAAATAAATTATTTATTTAGCCATATTTCCCAATTATCTTTAAAAATTTGCATATAAAGTATAAATCTTGCGGCTTTGCTGCATCTTTTTAAACTTTTCCAATATTCCAGCCACATAACTACCGCAGTTACATTTCCAAAACTATTGATACTAATTTCACTGCTTCTAAAGCAGTATTTTTGGTATACATGGACTTTATAGCCTAGATGCAAGCAATCTTGATTGGCGATTATCTTTCTAAACATTGGTGCCTCAATAACACCCTGCTATCATGAGAAGCGGTTTTAGTTATTTTTATATAACGACAAAAATTGATACAGATTAAAAAAATTTTTATTGATTAACATAGTTCGATATTGTTCTCATGGCTTGAGTGCTATAATAATTAATAGAAATCCAAGAATATTTTGGCAAACAAGGAAATATTATGACAGTCTCCATATTTAGGACAGCACTGAAAAGTCAGGGTTCTTCCGTTGCTGTTATTACAAAAGAAATTCCGATTAGAGAAGGCTTTAAGTTTTCTCGAAATTAATCGAACCTGGAAGGGAGGTGAATTTGAGTGGTTGCAAAAAAACAAGAAAAGATCCGTGTGCCTCCGAAAATCAAGACTCAAGGATGTGTACCTAGCTAACAAATGATTAATAATTAATGAAAGGGGTAAGTAAAAGAATGAAAAAGTCGATTTATTGTTATGTTATCGGACTGGCCCTTTTGCTTTGCCTTTTTAGTGGCGCGGCAACGGAAAAAGCGTTTGCTTTCAATAGCAGCCCACCGAATGATAATGGAGATATGACCCCTATGTCAGGATACTTTAGCCCTTCCTATCAAGTAATAAATGATGTCTCCGGCATAAATATCTATCCATATATGAAAAGTCTTGGCACTTCCGACGGCAATGTTATTTATCAACTTGGTCTAAGCGTTGTTAGTAGTCAATATACTCCCTGGTATGTATCGATCGCACCCAGCGGCGGTATGTTTACAAGTCTAACTATACCTATGGTTCAAGTGCTGTATTTACTAGTAATGGTAATGTAGATACTCCTTTATACAATACCAGTACGTCGGCTTTTCCGGACACTTTATTAAAATTTACCACATACCCGCACGCAACTCACACGGTGGATATTAGCGTAACGGTCAACGTGAATGGTCAAAGCCTTACAAAAACGATTAGACTGAACGATTCCAGAATTAGTTCTTAATTCGCGGCAGGTTGGTAAATATTATCGTAGGTTGGTCAAAAAGGGGCTTGCAAATTTCTCTGCAAGCCCCTGGCCGGTACCAAAAGTAGCGCTCAATCTCACTATAAAACGGTTATATTGTTAAATAAATGTCATCAACAATGAAAAATAATCCAGAATTATTTTGTCAGTTTAAAGGAATTATTACTTCTGTGTAGAATAATTCCATTCGAGGGCATAAACAAAATAGTTACTAAATTCGACCAGCAACCATATAAATGGGACTATTCACATAAAATTTTAATTTCCAGGGAGTTGATCCGAGTTGAAAGTTGAAAGTTACGCGAGTCAGGAACTGGCAAGAGACGCCATGATAAAAAACGCTACTGATTTTTTAAAAAATTATATAAAAGATGCCTCGCTTTTGGAAACTTTGACCAATGCTATTCGGACTAAAGATAACGTCGGGCTTGGCATACTTGATAACCCGGAATTGTCTTCATATGGAACAAACGGGATAGATACGGTCGGGGTGGTATGGACTTATGAGGATGGCAGCGCCAGTGAATTACAAAAACCCGGAGTGGACGCATCCTCAGAATTTGGGCCGTTTAGCGCATTATCAAAAGTGAATGAAGCGTCAGAAGAGGGATGGGGCAACTGGCGGCTTGGCGCAAGCAGTAAGACCGTCGGACTACCAAAAGTGGATAGTGGAGATAAGGAATGGCATGGATTTACTACATCAGTGGCTGCGCAAGAATCAAGAGCACCCGACGGACCCGGTGTTGGGTTAGTATGGTACAGTGTCGCGGCTACGGCCGACCAAGAAAAATTTCATGGTGAATGGCTAAAGATAGTAATAGTGCCTACCCCTCTAGGTCGTGTATCTAATCTAAGACCACAGCCGGAGAAAACCGGTAAAACCGGAGAAACATCACAACTAGAAAATATTATTACTGAAACTGAAGAAGCTTTAAAGCAAAAAGAAACTACCAACCCTGAAGCGGAATTGCAAAGGCTAAGAAATATATTTTCAACAATGAAGATATACACCGAAACAGAATCACAAATATTAATTGCTCCTGACGCGGACGGAGTTGATCCATACAATTCATTAAATACAATGCTGGAGAAACTTAATGGAGAGGAAATTAATGGAGTTGAAGGCGGGTTGCTGTGGAAAGCATATGGAGACGCGGTAATTGCGCAAAAATCATTGTCGAATGATAAGTTAAGCTCAACTTCAGCTAGCCCGCCACAAGCGGAGTAGATGGTATTTGTCGGTGCGAATTTATAGGTATACAACATGCTCAAAAATCATCCATGGCAGGCATACACCGCTGAACACTGTGCGCAAATTTACATATAACGATGATTATATTTATTTGGTGATGGACTTGGAAGATGTATTTAAAAATATATCAGTGAAATTTAGTTTTATTAACGACAACCAGTAGCGTTGCATAAAAAATAAAAATCAACCGCAAGCGAATATTTGTGAAAAACGCTTATGTTAATATAAGTATAAAATGGTGTATACAACCATATAACCTTTCCCAGCCCTGCCAGAGGAAGTGGGGGGTTAACAGGTAGTCCTCATCCACATTTTTACAGTGATTAGGTTTACTAAATTAAATCAAAGGTCAAAGTGTAAAGATGGTCTGCTTCTCCTACCATTACTTGCCTTACGGTTTCTTGATAGATTGCTTCATGGTCGATACTTCGCCGGCCTCTTGAAGTTCTTTGAGGATCACGGTAAAGCTTTTTTATGAAATTAGCAAAAGGTTCATAAAGACAGGCATCAAGCAGTCTCTTAATATCCAGCAGCCGCCCATTATAGCCCGTTTGCAGCTTCAGCAGTACCAGTAAGCAGTAGGTGATTAGCGCTATAAATATTTGGTTTTCCACAGCCTGCTGGCTCGTACCGTAAAGATGTTTTATGTGCAAATGCTGTTTAATCCATTTAAAAAACAGTTCTATCTGCCAGCGGTGGCGGTAAATATCGCCAATCTCTAAAGCATTTAGATTGAAGTCGTTGGTGACAATTATTACCCGCTTACCATGAGTATCTTCGGTTTCAATAAGCCTGAGCAGGTGTTTCATCCGGTTGTTGCCTGCACCTAAGTAAACAACTTGATCTTTTTTGATTGGGGTTGAGGGGTCTACCGGATTATTAGCAACTACTTCGTATATGGCGTTACTCTTTAAACGGGTGACAAACCGGGTACCGTTTTTGCAGTAGGTGTCAAATTTCTTGTAATCAAGGTAACCTCTGTCAAAGACATTCAGAACATCCTCTTCTTCTACCACCAAGGCGTCCATCTGGGTTTTATCGGATGGTTTGGCAGGTGTAATAACGGCTTCATCCGGCAGGGCTTCATTTTCAAAACATAGGCGCAGGTGTAATTTCACACCGCCTTTGGTTTTCCTAAATTGAGCCCATGGGTATTTAGACAGACACAGAATTATGGTTGAAGAATCAATGAGGCTCAGGCGGCCTAACTGCTGTCTAATAGTCTGGAAACCGGTTTTTTTGCCAACATCAATAATGCTGCTCTTAAACAGTGCCTGAACAGTTTTTGTTTTTAAATCCCTCAACCTGCGGGAAATCTGGGATGCGCTGATGGACTCAAGTCCGACCGCATGGCTAAAATCACTTTTATTGAGGCCATTGCTGATATCCCGCAAACCATGGTGCTTCTCCAACTGTGCTTGGGCTAAAATGGCGATTAGCTGTGAAGTTTTTAATTTCTTTACGTACTTATCATCCCCTGTGCTCTCGATCTGTTTAGAGAATTGCTCGTTGAAAATTGGCTCAAACAATTGATCAAATGTGGATTTCGTGGTATCCTTGTCCTGCATAAGAATCTCCTTATTTTAGAGATTTGGGCAAGGACTACCCTCTATCTCTATTATAAGGATTTTTTTTGCAGGAGCGTGCTTTTTCTTTGTTTCTCGTAGTATTTTAATGATTGACAAGTTGGAGTTTTGTTTTTGCATCGCTACTGAACGACAACAGAATAATACATACCCTTGAGGAAGATATATCTACCGACAAATCCAAATATGTGAGATTATGTCCTTTTATGAAAATAGATACGCTGGAGGAAAACAATATTAGCGGCGAAATCATCATCAGGTATAACATAGATCAAATATTGCATGGGGATATCGTTGTTGAATTGTCAAAAGACAAAAACAATTACCTGCCAAGCGGTGGTCTTGACGTTCACGTTTAATCACCAGATAAGTTGGACGCTTTTTTTACAACACAGTCCGAGCAAGCAAAAGAAAACGCAGTATAATCATAATATATTTTTCAGTCTTATGGCTTCCTTCTCCGGAATGTGGTTAATCATTAACTTCAACTCCGCCAACTGCCCCCAGGAAAGCGCGGTATCTCTCCTCGCTATATACTCCTTGATCCTCGCCATGGAGAATTCAATATTGTCAATTTCCTGGTGGTCCAGCACAGTAGGCCACCATTTTGCTTTGTTTTCCCAGGTTTCTTCCAATTCATCAGTTCGCGCGTAAGCCTCATCCCATTGATTGCTTTCAAGCCTTTGTTCTATTTGTTCAATATTCCGCATCAATTCGTCGGCGGACGCCTGCAGCCGGTGATTCGTCCAGAATCCCAAGGCGATTACAGCTGTGAAGATGATTAATAAAGCCGACAACAGTCTCATAATTAAAACTCCTGTTAAAAATTATTGGCTCACTTTTGACTTTACCTGATAAAAGAGCTTTCCCTCGGTGTCGAGACTGGCGAAAAGAACTTCCTTAAGGTTGTTCACGCCGAATTTTTTCAACTCTGCTTCCAACCAGTTTTTATCAAGGTTTATTTTAGCCAGATTTTTTTGAAACACGTAGCCGTCAATTACTAATGTAACCGGCATGCCTTCATAGTTCGTCGGCAAATTCATATCCGCCGGTACGACGGGCCTTTTCTGTGATTTTGGAATAACACTTAATTTGCCGCTTGTTTCCAAAATGGCAAACTCCACATCGGCGACATTAGGCGTGTCTTTGGCTCTGAGCTGCTCCAGCAAATCATTGATGTTGTAACGAAGCCGGTATAGTTCTTTCTCAACAATCTTTCCGTTTTCTATCAGCACACTGGGAGTGCCGCAGATTATCCCCCTGGCACGCTCGCTTTTTAAAGCGACATAAGACAGGGCAACCTGGGCCACCAACAAAGTAAAAATCGGGAACAGGCCGCTGGTCAGCGGTACTCCGGTATTTTCCATCGGAATTGCCGCCAAGGCTGAAAGCATAATCACAATCACAAGTTCATATGGCTGGAGCTGGCCGATCTGCCTCTTTCCCATCAACCTCAAGCCAATAACCACCACAGTAAATAGAATTATTGTACGTATAATTCCGAGCAGCATATTATCCTTCCCGCGACTGTTATTTTTCTACATATTATTTCTCAGCGAAATTAATTATATTTTGCCTATTTGTGCCAATATGTTTTATAATATTTCATAAATATAAACCGCACCTTAATTGCCAGGAGGTCCCATATGACTAGATACAAGCTGGCCATCGACACCGGAGGCACTTTTACGGATTTTTGCCTGATGGGGGAAAACGGCGAGTTCCATATCGCCAAAGAACCGTCAACTCCCGCAGATCCCTCCCGGGCCGTGCTGGCGGGGATAAAAAACATCGTGCAAAAAGCAGGGATTGACCCCGGCCAGATTGACTTTATCCTGCACGGCACAACAGTAGCCACCAACGCCATCCTGGAGCGAAAAGGGGCGCGTCTGGCCCTCATTACCACCAAGGGTTTTAGAGATATCATTTATATCGGAAGGCAAAACCGCCCCCATTTATACAACTTCTGGGCTATCAAGCCGCCGCCCCTGCTGCCCCGCCATCTGGTGCTGGAAGTAAACGAGCGGGTATTGGCCGACGGCACTGTGCAGGCCGCTCTTGCGGAAAAAGAAATCCAGTCCGTAATCGTGCAAGTTGAAGAGTCCGGTGTGGAGTCGGTGGCGATTTGCCTGCTGCATTCATATATCAACCCGGTCCATGAAATCACGCTTAAGAACGCCATAAAACAACATTTACCGCACCTGTCCGTCACCATATCCTCTGAAATATTGCCTGAATTCAGAGAATACGAAAGAACCAGCACTACAGTGATCAACGCGCTGGTCAAGCCTTTGACGGACAAGTATATCCGCCTGCTGGAAAAAGATTTAACCACCACCGGTGTCAAAAGCGAGTTATTTATTATGCAGTCAAACGGAGGTGTGCTCACCGCTCCCCAGGCGCGGGAGCAAAGCGCCCGCATCGCGCTGAGCGGCCCGGCGGGCGGTGTGCTGGCAGGCGTTTACCTGGCCGGCCTGACCGCCAACAAAAATCTGATCACCGCCGACATGGGCGGCACCAGTATGGATATATGCCTGATTCACAACGGCAAATCGCGTTTCACCACGGAAGGCTCTGTCGGCGGTTACCCGCTGCGGCTGCCCATGCTGGACATTCATACCATCGGAGCCGGCTACGGTCTGGGCGGCGAAGAGCCCACGGTAACAGACGCCAATTTGCTTTTAGGAAGGCTGGACCCGGCCGATCTGACCGGTGTAAAAACGTTAAAACCGGAACTAGCCGCCCGGGCTGTCGGAGAAAAAATCGGCGGTCCTCTCGGACTGACGCTTGAAGAAGCTTCAGAAGGGATCATCAGGGTGGTTAACGCCAACATGGTCCGGGCCATGCGGCTGGTGTCGGTGCAAAAAGGATACGACCCGCGGGATTTCGTTCTGGCGCCGTTCGGCGGCGCGTGCCCTCTGCAGGCTGTGGAACTGGCGCGGGATCTGGGTATTCCCCGCATCATGGTACCCCCCCACCCCGGCGTCGCCTCCGCGTGGGGAATGCTGTCGGCCGATGTGCGGCACGACTATTCTTTAACCCATATTGTCAATCTAACGCCTGCCGTCTGCGCGGAGATCAACGGCGAATTTGCCCGGCTGAACGAACAGGGACGAGAGGATCTGGCCCGGGAAGGATTCGCGGAACCGGAAATGAGCTTCAGCAGGTTTCTGGACATTCGCTACCAGGGACAATCATATGAATTAACTCTCTCCATCCCGGGCAACTCATTGATAGAAGCGGATATCCAAATCATTATCAGGCGTTTTCACCGCCTGCACCAGCAAAACTACGGCTACTGCAGGGAAAAGGCGCCGGTGGAAATCGTTACTTTGCGACTCACCACCGCCGGCGCCCTGCCGAAGATATCACCCCAGCTGCATACCGGAGCCCAAGAAGCAACCGCTTTGGGGACAAGACAGGTTTACCTCTCCGGAGCATACCACCAGGTGCCGGTATACGCCAGGCAGCGGATTGGCCCCGGCTGGCGTGCCGCGGGCCCGGCCGTCATTACCCAGGCCGACACCACCACTTTGCTCTGGCCCGGCGACCGGGTTTACTGTGACCGCTGGGGCAACATTCTCATTGAAACGAAGGTGCGGCAATATGAAGACTAACCCTGTTGCCCTGGAAGTGCTTCGAAACGCCCTGCAGTCAGTGGCGGAAGAAATGGGAGTCACCCTCACCCGCACGGCTCTCTCTCCCAATATCAAAGACCGCCGGGATTGTTCCACGGCAATATACACCCCGGCCGGGGATCTGGTCGCCCAAGCCGAACACATCCCTTTACACCTGGGCCTGATGCCCACTGTAGTAAAAAAAGTGCTGGAAATTTTTCCGCCGGAAAATCTGGCCCCGGGCGACGCAGTAATGATCAATGATCCCTACGTCAGCGGCTCACACCTGCCGGACGTGTGCGTCATCTCCCCCGTTTTTGCCGGGAACCGCCTGCTGGCCATCGTCGCCAACCTGGCTCACCATGTGGACATGGGGGGATCGGTGCCCGGCAGCATGTCCACTTCAGCCACGGAGATTTTCCAGGAAGGCATCAGAATACCCCCCGTGAAAATAAGCAGCAGGGGGCAAATCAACGCCGACATATTAAAAGTGCTGGCTCACAACGTCAGGACCGCCGATGAGTTTTACGCCGACATACAGGCCCAGCTTTCCGCCAACCAGGTCGGATGCAAAAGGCTGCTGGAACTGGAACAAAAAACCGGATCGGAAACCCTGAAAGAATACATGGAAGAAATTATTAATTACACGGAGCGGAGACTCCGGGCGGCGTTAAAAGATATTCCCGACGGCACTTATCAATTCGCTGACTACCTGGAGGGGGACGGTATCAGCAGCGACCTGATCAAAATCACCGCCTCTGTGCGCATCGACGGCGGCGGCATTCAGGTTGACTTCACCGGCACCAGCCCGCAGGTGAAAGGCCCCGTCAACGCCACCAGGGGCGTTGCCCTGGCCTGTGTTTTTTTCGCCGTCAAAGCCGTGGCCGACCCCGAACTGCCCGCCAGTGAGGGCGTAGCCAGGGTAGTGGAGGTGATCACCCCGGCCGGCACGCTGGTCGCCCCCTGTTTCCCGGCGCCTGTCGCGCACGCGAACATCAACACCGCCCAAAGGATCACCGACGTGGTGCTGGGCGCCCTGGCGCAGGCGGTTCCCCACAGG
>NZ_MVQM01000176.1:0-7012 GCF_002067195.1 Pelotomaculum sp. PtaB.Bin117
ATTTAACTTACCTTCGTCTCAATCCGCAATTTGTCGGCTACCATGGCAATAAATTCCGAATTCGTAGGTTTGCCGCGCTCAAGGTTAATCGTGTATCCAAAAAACTTGGTCATCATCTCCACATTCCCCCGGTCCCAGGCTAACTCTATGGCATGCCTGATTGCCCGCTCAACTCTGCTGGGTGTTGTTTGATACTTCATGGCAATCATTGGATAAAGCTCTTTTGTGACGGCGCCAAGTAAGTTTACCTCACTAATAACCATTAAAATAGCATCTCTCAGATAATGATAACCTTTTATATGCGCCGGCACGCCCATTTCATGAATTATATTGGTAACAGCCACATCAAGATTTTTCGGTTTTACCGGCGTTATATATTGGGTCATGTTAATTCCTTCAGCCAATTGACGAATCCTCGTCGCCAAAACATTAAAATCAAAAGGCTTTAAAATATAATAGTCCGCTCCTAGCTCAACAGCTTTTTGGGTCACACTTTCCTGACCAAAAGCAGTCAACATAATTACTTTTGGTTTATTGACGGTGCTGTCCGATACAAGTTTTTCCAGTACCCCGATACCGTCAAGGTGCGGCATGATGATATCCAGTACTATGATGTCCGGGTTGTTTTCCTTAATCATTTGCAGCGCTTCCAAGCCATTATAGGCTATACCTATAAGATTCAAGTCTTCCTGCTGGTTGATAAATTCTTTTAACAATTCGCAGAAATCTCTATTATCATCTGCGATCATTAATCTTATTGATTTTCCCGTCATTAAATTTGCCCGCCTCCCAATTTCTATATTTTGTAATTTGTTTTATTATCAAAAGAGTTCGACGGCAAAAAAAAAATTCCTTCATATGGTTTTAAAAATATGGCAGAACTTGGTACGAAAAATCAACAAGATTCTATATATTAACTTGCCATTTTGTTATTTTTTTCTATTGGCAATATTCCCGCTTCCCGCAGCATCCACTCCATCGGAACCCCATAACCTCTCGTCGGATCATTTACAAAAACGTGGGTTACCGCGCCAATAAGCCTGTCGTCTTGAATAATCGGACTTCCACTCATTCCTTGAATAATTCCCCCGGTTTCTTCAAGAAGGCGTGAATCCGTGACTTTTATTATTATTCCCTTACCATCCTGCACGGCTTTTAGGTTAATTTTCAAGATCTCAACGGAAAACCTTTCGACCTTTTCGTCCTTCAATACAGTAAGGATTTCCGCTGGTCCCTCGTGAATTTGATTCGCCGGTGTTGCGGTCATAAGCATGTTACTGCCATAACTTTCAAGAGGTTTTTGCAGGTTGCCAAATATACCAAGTTTTGTGTTTTTTGAAATGGTGCCGTTAATTTGCAGGTCGTCCTGGAATACCCCAATCTTTTCCCCCGGCTGGCCGCGTTTTCCCCGGTGAATTGACTGAACACTTGCCCCAACTATTTTTCCCTCTGATAAATTGAACGGTTCCATTGATTCCAGATCGTTAATAACATGGCCCAACGCGCCATAAATCCCGCTTACCGGTTCATAAAACGTAAGTGTTCCCAAGCCTGCCGCACTGTCTTTAATCAGAAGACCGATCCGGTAACGTGAGGTTTCCGAACAGTAAACCGGACTTATTTTTGCATAAAAAATATCTTCTCCGCGTTTTACCTCCAGGTCCAAAGCTTGTCCGGAGGCTCCGGCGCGGGCTACCAGATCCCGCACTTGTTCTTCACCTTTCAAATCCTCGCCGTTTATCTTTAAGATCACATCTCCAATGCTGATTCCGGCGCTGACAGCAGGGTTGACCTTATTGCCGGACTGGTCCTGAATTGCTGAGTGACCTACCACCATCACACCCCGGGAATGGAGCAAAACCCCAATCGACTGGCCGCCCGGCACAACTTGAACCTGGGAAACAGCGTTAACAGACGCTTCTTGATCATCGTATATCCTTTGATGTAACCACGCTGTGGTATTATGATAATAAATGGGAACGGGGAAATTTAATCTCAGTGATTCATTAACTGCAACATAGCATCCGGATGAAAATAAAAAACTATAAAAAATTAGTGTTCCGGACAAAAACAAGAAAATACCGTCAAATAAACCCCGTTTTTTCCCCTTCAAGCATCACCCCTCCAATTTTAGTGTCGCCCCACCTCCATAATTATCGCGATATCATTAAATATTTTAAATAATATCGTGTATTCTTAAAATAACCTTAATAGATCGCTTTTATTCCGCCTAAATGTGCCTCAACTTGCCAATACGGCATTTATATTGACTCCAAAATTGCTTTGTAACTTATTGTTTATTTTCCTCATATAGCCGAAACATTCATTTTTAACGCTAATTTAATAATTTAGTATTAATAAATAAATATTATAGAAATTATCCAATATGTTAAACCGGCAAAAACCATCGTAATCGGCAGCGTGATCATCCATGTAAGCACGATTTTTTCAGCCGTATCCCACTTTACCGCGGAAACACGCTTAGCTGAACCCACCCCCATAATCGCAGATGATATTACGTGTGTGGTACTAACCGGCAGCTTCAAAAATGTAGCGATAATGATTATCAATGCCGAACTAAAGTCAGACGCAAAACCGCTTGAAGGTTCCAACTTGAAAATCTGAGTGCCGACGGTTTTAATAATTTTCCAGCCGCCAACCGAAGTTCCGAGCGCCATTGCTAAAGCACACGAACTTTTTACCCAAAACGGCACATCAAGGTTCTCCTGCAGACCTCCGGCCACCAAAGCGAAAGTGATAATACCCATTGATTTTTGCGCATCGTTGGTGCCGTGGCTGAATGCCTGCCAGGCGGCAGTAAACACCTGCAGGAAGCGGAAACGGCGGTTCAACTTGACCGGATAGGCGTTTTTAAAAATAATCTTGATTAAGTTCATTACTATAAAACCAACCGAAAAAGCAATCAGGGGCGAGATAATTAACGCCTCAATAATAGTGAAAAATCCTTTATAATTTACCGCTTGATACCCGCCGGCGACGATAACGGCTCCAGTTAGAGAGCCGATTAGAGCATGTGAAGAACTGCTCGGTATGCCGTAATACCAGGTGATTAAATTCCAGGCAATGGCCGAGAGCAAAGCAGCGGCGACAATATACATGCCGTGGTCCAGCTGCAGCGGATCGGCTATCTTGCCGCCGATGGTTTTGGCCACCCCGGTAAAAAGCATCGCCCCCAGCAAGTTCATGGCGGCGGACAGCAAAATAGCAATCCTGGGAGGAAGCGCTTTGGTGGAAATTGACGTGGCAATCGAATTGGCCGTGTCATGAAAACCGTTAATAAAGTCAAAAGAAAGCGCCAGGACCACGACCAGACCAATGAGGATTGCTGTTGAGTCCAACATTAATCCCCCCTTTAAGAACTTCGCATCATAATACCTTCAAGAATATTAGCCACGTCCTCGCAGGAATCTGATACAGCTTCCATCATGCCGTAAATATCTTTCCGTTTGATTAATTCAATCGCGTCCGTACAAGTGGAAAAAAGTGTTTTCAAGCCGTCCCGGAGCAGGTCGTCCGCCACATTTTCCAGTTCGTTGATCTTACGGGTATGATTGGCCATATCGGTGAGCCTTTTTTCCACCAGGTGGTTTATCGCGTAAACAATTTCCTGGATACACATTTCAATATTTTTCGCAAAAAGCATCATATAGTCGTCCGCTTCAATGATATTATAAAGCTCCAGGCGGGAAGCGCACGCTTCCAGGCAATCCAGCACATCATCCAGCTTCAAGGTAAGCCCCAGGATATCTTCCCGTTCAAAGGGAGTGATGAAGGTCCTGTTTAATGCCAAAATAATCTCGTGTGTATAATGGTCGCCCATGTCCTCAACTGTTTTGAGCTGCAGGGCAAACTCTTCCGCATCACTCAGCTTGGTTATCTCTTCCCGGAAAACCTGCATCGCAAGCTGAAGATTTTTCGCTATCATCACCAAGTTATCAAAAAAAACATCGTTTTTCTTTTTTTGAAACATAACCAGACTCCCCCCGGAAAGAAAATGTTTCTTCCTCTGGTATATTATCATAACTTAACACAAAATCAACGTTAAGTTAACCAAAATTAAAAAAAGAAACAGCAAACCAACGATAAAACTACATGTTTTACCGTGGATTTAAGGGGTATTTATGAAAAAGGATGCCCGTATGGGGCATCCTTTTTTACTTCCGGCCGTTGTTCCCTGCCATGGTTTGTTCGGCCCGTTCGATCGCAAGTCTGACCAGATTACCGCAGTTTTTCGAAGAAACATTACCGAAGTAGCCGCCATCCCTGCGCACCACGCCGCCTACACCCAACTCGTCGGCTAATTCATACTTAAGCCTTTCGGACATTACTCCTCCACGCCTTCTGCTCATTAGCCCAACCTCCTTTTTTTACGGAACAACAACCTTTAATATTATTTGATTATGCTTGATCATTTATAATGCAACAAAGCGGCTAAATAATGTCAAAGAACAACCGGAAAATTCTTTTCCAGCCACTCAAAAAACACTTCCCATACTTTCAGGTGGCGCCCGGTAAATTGGTGGTCGGCTTCCGGGATAATCTGCATTCTTTTCGGTTCGCCGGCAGCGTTATAAATTGACCGGGCGTTCTCTACCGGGACTACCTGATCATCGCCCCCGTGGATAACCAGCAGCGGACTGGGCGCAATCAGAGCGGCCCGGCTGAATACATCATAACGGTCCAAATCGGTGATAAAACTCTTTTTAATCCGTAACGCATTATCTTCCTCCGACAATCTGATCATATCGATATCCTCGCCAATCGCCTGGACACGCAAACGAGTAAATATTTCTCTTAACGTGCCCGGCGCCGACCAGGTGCAAACACCCGCCACAGCGCCGCCGGCCCTGCCCAGACAAATAACCGCCGTACCGCCGAAGCTCCGGCCTACCGTGATCACCCTGCTGAAGCCCAGCTCCCGGCAATAGTCCACTGAACACTTTGCGTCCCCAATATGCCGGGTAAGTGTGACATCGGCAAAATCACCCTCACTGTCCCCGCAGCCGCTAAAGTCAAAAAGCAGAGTGGCATAGCCGCGCAGCCCCAATTCTTCCGCCATGGCGACCGCCCGTCCGCCGCCTTCCTTGCTGCCGGTAAAGCCGTGGCAAACAACCACCACTGTCCCGGCAAACTGATTAGCATAAAGAATTCCGGACAGGTTAAGACCAATTTTATTGGAGTATTTAACTTTGTTCCAGACAAACTGATGCTCCAAACTTACCGCCTCGTTTCAAGTTTTGATTCTTGTCTGACATCCCCTTGTATTTAAATATTATCACATTATGAAAAGGTTGGCGCAAGAATTCCTTTCTCCCTGTCTTTATAAAAACAAGCTGTGATATTGGAAATAGTATACAGGCCATGTCTAGGCGACAGGCTTTAAACCAATTTAAGGATCAGCGCCTGCTTTCCTTTGACGCTCATTTCCAACCTGCCGGAAGGGGAGTATTCAACCGGTCCGGATTCATCCATGAGATTCACCATGATCCGGCGGTCAGCCAAATTTTTCTTGATCCGGCCCGGCACATTCGGGTTTGCGGCAATGTTCACATTAACAGACTTACCGGCATTGCTGTTGTTCAAACCCACTATGATGGTATTGCCGCGAAATTCCCTCATATAAACATAGATATCAAAACTGGAGTAAAGAGTGAAGAGATAGCCGTATTGGAGGGCTTCGTTTTCCCGGCGAATCTTAATTAATTTTCGCAGGTTGCGGTAAATGAAACTTTCCACATAATAGCCGGGGAATGGTTCCAATGTGGACGGATCGATTTTTTCCCACGGCATATCCAGGCGCAGGCAAGCGTCCCCGCCCGCCTGCCGGTTACCCTCCAGGCCAATTTCCGTTCCGTAATATATCTGAGGTATGCCTCTGGTTGTCAACAAAAATGATAACACATAAACAACCAGCTTCGCCGCCTCGCGCCTGTCTCCGTTCGCATAATGCACCGCCCAGCTCATTACTCTTTTCTCCAAATCATGGTTATCCACAAGAGTGACCAGGCGGTTGGCATTATTATATTTCCAGTCGGTATCCAGCACCCCGGCCGTTTCAGGAGCGGCGGCGACGCGCGGCCCGGCTATGGCACCCATACCTTTACGGTGTTCCGGAGGCTTATTATCCTCATTCCGGATCATTACATCAATAATATTGCCACATAAAGGAAAATCAAAAAGAGAGTCAAAATCATATTCTCTTTGATACTGCGCCACGGAATCCGCGTCAAAATCCAGCACCTCGCCCAGGAAAAAAATATTCCGGTATTTCCCCCGCACATACGCCTTGAAATAGTACCAGAAAGCCTGGTCAATATGTCCGGCTGAATCCAACCGGATGGCGTCTATTCCCGTGTCTTCGATCCAATCGATAATGTTATTTACAAAGTAATCCCTGACCTCAGCCTGTCCGTGGTCAAAAGCCGGCAGACCGAACGGCATGCCGGCCTGCCGATTTTTAAACCAGCGCGCGGGCAGGCGGTGAGGGTAACCACGGTACTTTTCATTATGGTATCCGGTATGGCTGACAATCACATCAAGGATAATTTTAATGCCGCTGTCATGCAATTGCTCAACCAGGATTTTTAACTTATCCCTGCCGTTATCCGCCGCTTCGGGAATAAGATGAGTGTCTATCCGTTCAAAGTCAAGCGCCCAGTAGCCATGGTAGCCTTCAGCCATCCCCGCCGCGCCGGGGATGCCGCCGATACCCAGATAGACCGGAGTGATCCACAAGGCTGTAACACCGAGATGCTTCAAGTAGGGGATCTTTTTTACGATGCCGGCGAAATTCCCTCCGTGGTATTGCTCCGGGCCGGCCGCCGGGCCTGCTGAGCTGTCGTTAAAAGCATCGCTGCCGTGGAACCGGTCGATCAGAATGAAGTAAATAATATCAGCCTGGGATATTCCTTCCGTCCGGTTTATGATGAAACCCTCCTTAATCAGGGAGACTACAAAGCCGCTTTCCTTATGCATCAAAGAATCGCGGCTT
>NZ_MVQM01000177.1:0-13418 GCF_002067195.1 Pelotomaculum sp. PtaB.Bin117
ATTACGGGAACAAATTTTATATCATCGTCCGCGGGCAGGTTGAGGTTTTAAAGAAGCTGGCGGACGGCACGGAAAGAAGACTTACCGTGCTCCATGACGGCGACCATTTCGGAGAAATCGCCCTCCTCAGGAACATCCCCAGAACCGCGACGGTGAGAGCCCGCACCCCGTGTCTCGTGCTGTCGCTGCAGCGGGAGAAATTCTCCCGGATACTGGAAACCGCGCCTGATATCAAGAAGGCTCTGGAAGAGGAAGCGGAACTTCGTTTCCGTGGGCAATCATAGTCCCGTATTATAAAAATATATTTCCACTTGTTCCATCAGCGCGAAGCAGGCCTGCTCCCGGTTGAAAAAGGCCAGATCCGCGACAAATTTATGCGTATTTTGTTGAAGCACCGTCAGATGGCAATGCACCGGCCCTTTTTTTTGCTGCTTCGCTGAGATGCGAAAACGTCCGATTCGCATAGGCAGAGAAGGTTTGCGATAGTATTGATAACCCCAGAGCCGCGCCAACTGCAGCCCGCCGTCCATCAACACCGGAGCCGTAGCCAGGTCAAGGTCCCGGTCCCGCTCTTTCCTTGAAGGCCAGTCCAACCGGCCCATGCCTCCCGCAGCGTGCACGGAATGAAGCTGCCGCACGACTTGAAAGCTGGGTCCGTGGAACAAGTAGTCCCCGTATATCCGTTCCCGCTCCATTTCCCATGGCATGGAGCCGCCATGCTCCGGAGGATCCGCCGGCTTCATTGAGGCGGCTTGCTTCCCCAGCACCAGTTGCCCCGCATAATAGGCGGCGCCTTTTGGATCTTCCAGTTGCAGGTGCACGCGAATACCTTGTTCTTTTTCAGCGCGGACGGCCTTTCCTTTGATCAGCAGCGTGCGGGGGGCGTTGTCCAGCTGATGGATGCGTATGCCTTTCAAAACGCGCAAGGCTTCCCCGTGGGAGATGGGCAGGCCCGGATACAAGCTTTGCGCCAAACGGTGAAACCATTCATTCACCAAGACCATCGGGACGACCCGGTGGTCTTGAATCCGGTGGTCCTCCAGGAAACGGTTCTTCCCGGGCTCCAGCACCAGATGCAGGCGAAACTCTCTTGCTTCTCCGGCCATGAAGGAGGCGGCCCCAGGCCGCGCCATGCCGACAACGACCTCGACCTCGCGGGGGTTGGCTCCGCAAGCCTCTTCGGCAAAAAATTCCGCCCCCGCACTCCTCGGGATCAGGGCAACCCCCTGGGAAGCAAAGTGTTTTTTTAAGGCGGCATCTACCATTCCGCCTTCCCACGGTCCCCAGTTAAAGGACTTGACGAGCGCATTTCCTCTGGCTTTCTTTTGCTGCCGCGCCACTTTGTTCATAATCTCATTGGCCATGGCATAGTCGCACTGGCCTATATTCCCTTCCCTTGCGGCTGCGGAAGAAAAACAGGCGATCAGCTTTAAATCGTCTCCCTCCGTCAGGCGAAGCAGGTTCTGGAAGCCTTTGACCTTGGTGGAAAAGATCCGCTGAAATTGTTCATCCTTTTTGTCTTTGATCCGCTTGTCAGCCAAAACCCCCGCACCGTGAACGAGGCCATGAATCGCGCCCCATTTCTCGCGCAGGGGCAGCACAGCGCGCTGCAAGGCTTCCTCCTGCGTGATATCCACGGCAAGATAACACGCCTCGGATCCGGCCTGCTTGAGTTGCGTGATGGTTCGCCTGATCTCCCGCGCAGCCAATAGAGCACGGACCTTCTTTCTTATTTCCAGCGGCGCCGGGCTTTCGCCAAGGCGTAAGGCCCGTTCGGACAAAAGCCTGGTCAACTGTTTTTCGTCTTCCTCTCCGGAAAGACCTTCCTCCTCTTGGGTTAACGACGACCTTCCCAACAAGATGAAACGCAGGGGTTTCTTTTTCGCCAAGGCCAATAAGGAATCAGCGGTAACACCCCGGGCTCCGCCGGATACCAGCACCGTGTCGTAAGGCGCCAACGGGTCGTATCCCTTTTCCTGTTCCCCCTTTGGCCCGCTTTCTGCCAACCCCACGGCAATCCTTGTACCGTCGGACAGATAACCCACCTCTTTTTCCAGGCCGCCCGAAAAAAGCTCGTCACAGATGCATTCGGCCATGGTTTCAAGGGATAAGGAGGAATCAAGATCCAGGGCCTTGACAAAAGCCCGCGGCCATTCCCGGGCCGCCGTTTTGGCAAGGGCGGCCACCCCGGCCGACCAGACTTGATGCCCCGCCCTGCCGGACAGGCCAAAGTCTCCGCCGGTACTTTGCACGGTGAGAAAGAAACCGTCTTCCTTTTCCATGGTTCCGGCTACATTTCT
This sequence comes from Pelotomaculum sp. PtaB.Bin117, assembly GCF_002067195.1. Taxonomy (NCBI): domain Bacteria; kingdom Bacillati; phylum Bacillota; class Clostridia; order Eubacteriales; family Desulfotomaculaceae; genus Pelotomaculum; species Pelotomaculum sp. PtaB.Bin117. The sequence goes on from NZ_MVQM01000177.1 coordinate 2,301, forward strand.
TGCCGTCCTGAAGGCCTCCAGGTTCAGCTCTGTCGCTTCGGCGACCTGGCTTTGCCCGCCTGCCATCCCTAAATAAACGACATTCCGGGCGGAGGCAGGGATCCGGCGGCTGACAATGGCCTCGACTTCCCGGCCGCGCAATTTGTCCGCCAGTTTTTCCGCAAGGCCAAAGCCGTCGTTGTTTATATAAACCGGATACTCCCTCAGACCCGGCACTTCAAAGCCGGCGGCGGGAGCCGGAAAGGTCCGGACATGAAAGCATCTTAACCTCTGCCCGCCCTCCATGGCTGCAATTTCTAGTTTTTTTTTGGGTTTTGCTCCAGGAATTCGATTATTTCCTTTAAAGTATGTAAACCGGCCAGATCGGAATCGTCCAGATCGGGCGGCTCCGCGAAGCTCTCTTGAACCGTCGATAAGATTTCCACCAGTTTAATCGAGTCGATTCCCAGCCCTGCTTCCAGATCGATATCCAGGTCCAGCAGTTCCACCGGATATCCTGTTTTGTCAGAGACTACTTCCAGCACGGTTTCCCCAATGGACAGGGAAGGTTTGCCGTCATCGTCAAAGCCCCTCTCCGGAACCGGCTTTTGCCCGGGTCCGGGATACGCGGGGATTTTTGCCGGCAAAACGGCGGCGGCGGTTTCCCCGGCAGCGGGCGCAGCGTGCTCAATAAAGCTGTTCTCCACTTGTGGCCATAAGCGCTGTTCCTCATCTCCACCGATCTCTCCGTTTTCAGGGATGAAGGTTGGACTCTGGCCGGCGAGAGCGGCCAACAGCTTCTCCGAAAAGCCCAAATAGGCCTGATGGCTTTCTGTAAGCGCCTTTTGAAAAGCAAGATGGGCTTCCGTCATTTGCTTTTGGATAAAAGCCAGGGAGGAGGCAGGGATCTCCTGTCCTCTCGCGGTTTGCTCTCCTTGCTGCCGCTCTTTTTGATTCACGGTCGATACCTGCCTGTCTATAGATTTGTTAATTGATTCTTCATGCGATTCTTTGACCATGTTTGCTTGGGCCGCTGCCTTGGCGGCCGGAATCCTTTCCTGTCCAATCGTTTTTTTAGCCGGGTACGGCTTCCCATAATTGGCGCCGCCGATTTTCACGGTGTAAGCCGGTTTTTTCTCGTCCCTCGGGTCCTTCAAGCTGCCGTAACCCGACCACAGACAGGAATAGTCCAGCTTAATTCCCAGCACGGAAATGAAAGCTACGGCCTGCAGCAGCGAGAGGACCCCATGCCGGCCTTTATAGTCCGCAGCTATCGCCTTCACGTCTTGGTCCGCCAGACACTGCCTGGTCAGGCCGGTCAGCACCCCGCCCGGCCCAACTTCAATAAACAATTGTACTCCCTGTCCGGCCATCCGGCCGATCAGCCCGGCAAAGCGGACAGGGTGGGCAATTTGTCGGGCCAGCAGCTCTTTCATTTGCTCCGGCTGCTCCGGATACGGCTCCGCCTCTAAGTTTGAGTAAACAGGGACGGCGCTTTTCTTAAAGGCAACACTTTGGAGATATTGTCTGAAAGGCTTTACAGACGGTTCTACCAGGGCGGAGTGAAAAGCCGTGGATACAGGCAGCCGGACAAAACGCAGGCCTTCTTGTTTCAACGCGGCTTCCAATTGGCGGATTTCCTCTGCGGGTCCCGAAGCTACGACTTGTTCGGGACTATTGACATTGGCGATTACAACGGAAAGGTTTAATCTTCTGATCAACGCATCAGCCTGATCGGGATGGAGAAATACGGAAGTCATGGCTCCTTTATTCCCGGAAGCTTCCCGCATCAACTCCCCGCGTTTTTTAGCGACATGAAGCATCTCTTTCTCGGAAAACACTCCTGCCGCAGCCAGCGCCGTGATTTCCCCGTAGCTGTGCCCGGCGACGAAATCGGCGCGCAATCCCAACTGTTTCAGGACCGCTAAAACGGAGAGACTCATGGCGCCAATTGCCGGCTGCGCGATACGCGTATCAGTTAAGCGTTCCTGTTGCAGCCGGCGTGTTTCATCATCAAAAGCCGGCCGTGGGAAAACAAAATCATGCAGTTTTTCTCCCTGCGGACCTGCCGCAAGCTCCGTTGCGCGGTCCCACACTTCTCTGGCGCAATCGAAATGCATGGCCAGATCCTTCCCCATATCGATATATTGACTGCCTTGTCCCGGAAACAGAAAAGCTATCTTGCCGGTCATTTTTTTTGTTTCATAGCAGATTCCGGCAGGCAGGCTCAGCGCTTGCTCCGGCTCCGTCCCGATGCGGTCCATGCTTTGCTTTATTTTTGCTTCCAAATCATCAAGATCAGAAGAGACGACGGCCAAGCGGTATCCCCACTGATGCTCATATTCCGTCTGCGCCTGTTTTGCCAAAACCGCATGCAAATCGCTCCGGGCAGAAACGCAGGAAGAAATTGCATCCAGTAAGCTTTGCCCGCGCCGAAGCAATTCTTCCGGTGAACGGCCGGCCAAGGGAAACAGCTCGTAAGGCATTGTTCTGAGTTTATCGGGACGGTTCCCCGGTTTCGTATATTCCTCCAAGGTCACATGAAAGTTGCTGCCGCCAAATCCAAAAGCGCTGACAGCGGCCCTTCTGGGATGGTCCAGGCCGCTGATCCAGGGCCTGCTCCGGGTATTAAGATAAAAGGGACTGTTTTCTATCTTTAGGTTGGGATTGGGTTTGTCTACTTTGATTGTTCCGGGCAGCACCTTATGGTGCAAAGCCATCACGGCTTTGAACAATCCCGCCGCGCCGGCCGCCGCCTTCGTGTGTCCGATTTGCGATTTGACGCTTCCCAGGGCGCACCATTGCTTTTTTTCCTCCCTTTGAAAAACGCTCGCCAATCCTGCGAATTCAGCGGCATCACCGGCTTTTGTCCCCGTACCGTGGGCTTCCACCAGCTCTACCGTGTCCGGTCCGTACCCCGCCGCCTCATAAGCCCTTTTTACGGCAAGTACCTGTCCTTCAGCCCGTGGGGCGAAGATGCTCTTTGCTTTTCCGTCGGAGGAAGACCCGATGCCTTTAATTACGGCATAGATGGGATCACCGTCTTTTTCCGCATCCGCCAGCCTTTTCAAGGCCACCATGGCGATCCCCTCTCCCAGAACCGTCCCGTCCGCCTGCCGGGAAAAAGGCCGGCAGTCCCCGGTGGGAGACAGCGCCTGGACTTTGCTGAAGCACAGATACATGAAGATATCGTTTTGCGTATCCGCTCCGCCCGTAATGACCAAATCTGCTTTGCCGGACTGGAGCTCCAGGATGGCCATGGAAACAGCGCATAAAGAGCTGCCGCAAGCCGCGTCAACGATCGTATTGGTCCCTTTTAAATCGAAGTGATTGGCAATCCGTCCGGCCACCACACTCCCTAACAGCCCGGGGAAAGAACTTTCCTGCCAGGGCAGGTAGTTATCGGTGATCCGGTCGCAAATATGCCGTATCTCCTGCTCCTGGCATCCGCTTTCTCTTAACGCTTGAGCCCAATGGGGCCTTTGAATACTGCCGCCCAAATGGATGGCCAGCTCCGAACCGGAAGTCACGCCCAGGATAACACTGGTTTTTTCTTTATTCATGTTTTTAAATTGGGACCGGCAAGCGTCCTCAAGAACTCTTTTGGCAACGATCAAGGCTAAAAGTTGACAAGTATCGGTCGCCCTTAAATTATGGGGTGGAATCGCAAACTCCAGGGGATCAAAATCAATTTCCGGGATAAACGCGCCCCTTTTGCAATATGTTTTACCCGCCGCCGCGGGATCAGGATGGTAGTAATCGTCTATCAGCCAGTGAGAACCGGGAACATCCGTTATTAAATCCTTTCCTTCAAGGATATTTTTCCAACAACCTCCACTATTGTCTGCTCCAGGCAACAAAGCGCTGGCCCCAACAACGGCGATATGTCGACAATGGGCCGCCAGAATCTTCACCTTCCTCCGGCAAGTTGTGTCTGAAACAACATGCCCTAAAGATAAAACTTTTTCATATTGCCTTTATTTTATTTTTTATGCAAAAATTTTTCATTGACGATTTTGCGGTTTGCGGAAATTCCTTCCCGCCTTTACCCTTTACCATGGCGAATAGATGTCCGGCTTAAATATTTTTTTAGCTGACGGCTTTTTTCCAGCGGACTAACCAGTGCCACTGTTTCATCGGATATGGTTCCGTTTTCAAGCAACTCCGCTCTTATCTTTTGTATCACTTTATCAACTTTGTCCGGATTATTGGCAGCATGTCTCTATGCCACGGCCTATGTAGATCTTTTCATAATGTGGCGGCCTTAGTCATCCTTCCCGGCGGGAGGCTTTAAGCTCCCCATTTTTCTCTTACTTTGTTTCTCAGCTTCAAGATTTTTACCAGCCTTTCCCCCGCTCTGCCGGCCTTTTCCAAGGACCTTTCGTCTTTCAAAGCGGCCCCTTGTGCAAATAACCCCAAGGCTTTGACTTTATCTACTACCCGATAGCCCAGAGCTTCCAAAGATTTGGCCATGACTTCTGCGGTGGGCCCCATATCTTCTTCCGAATGTTGCTCGCATACCGCTATTACGCCGGCGTATTTTATTCCAAGGGCCTCATTGAGGCTCAGCCAAATAGAACGGTCGTCTTCGGCAAACACTTCAAAGCAATAGCATCGGTCCAAGAAGGCCTTGACGTTGGCCGACACGTTGTAATAGTAGGTGGGGGAACCCAAAATAACCCCGTCTGCTTTCAAAAGAAGCGGGTAGATTTTTTGCATATCATCGTTGATCACGCATCGCCGGGTTTTCTGACAACCCTCGCAACCGCTGCAGTCTGTGATGGCATAATCGTCCAGAAAAATCAATTCCGTTTCCGCCCCTGCCTCTTTGGCCTTTTCTAAGGCCCTGTTCACCAAAACCGAAGTATTGCCTTTTTTCCTTTTACTGCCTACTATCCCTAAAATTTTCATTCATCATATCCTCCTTTTCCTCTGCTCCCGTCCATCTATCCTTTAATACGTTGACTAAATTCCCATTATTTCAGATTCTTTACAAAGACTTTTGAGTTCACAATATCATATTTTTCCATACAAATAAAGAACATAGCCTCCCCCTTGACGGAAAGCTATGTCTTTTATGTAATGTGTGATCAATTTTAGATGCAGCTTGTTTTTCATAAGAAGAAATTAAATGGATGGAGAATATCGCAGAATTATCGTATAATAATAGCAGAATAATTCCTTATGGGAAGGCGGGTTTTATGATTATCAAATCTTCTACCAGCTTACGCAACGATTACGGCAGCATTTCAAACCTCGCACATGAAAAACAGGAACCAATCTACATTACCAAAAACGGTGAGGGCGATCTCGTGGTTATGAGTATTGAGGCGTTTGAAAAGCGCGAAGAAATCATAAAGCTGCGGGCAAAGTTGGAACTGGCAGAACAATCCCGTCTTGCCGACGAGCCGACTTTTACGCTGGAGCAATCGAAACAGCGTTTGGATACAATCTATGAGAAAACCAAAATATAAACTGGAGCTTCTGACACCTGCCCAGCGTGAACTGGAGGAAATTGCTCTCGTACATATGGAACTCGTGGGCGTAGAATCGGCACGCAAAATCACGGACCGCATCTATAACGCGCTGGATCATTTGAGAAGCCATCCGAATATGGGTATAGCGTGCATAGATAAAATGCTCCGGTCGGAAAGCTACCGGATGCTAATTTGCGGCCATTATCTGTGTTTCTATCGACTATTGGGTGAAACTATCTTTGTTTACCATATCGTGGATGGCAGAGCGAATTATACCCGTCTACTTGCGGACTTGCCGATGCAAGGTGAAAGCAACGACTGATTTAGTTGGGCAAACAGCTGGTTAATATCCGAACGCCCTCTCCGATAAGGAAAAGTTCGGATTTTATTGCTTTGGAAAGCTAGGTCAAAAAGATATCATGGTTTTGACGCATTATACTTATTTTGTTAGGCTGAGAATATCTTTAATTTGCGGAATGGTTTTGCCTTCCGCTCTCAAACTTTTAATATAGGAAATACGCTGGATCGTATCGACACGTTTATATCTTCTCGTTAAATTTTCTTCCGCTTGTTCAAAAACCAACATGCCTTCCTCGGTATAAAATTTGAGCGTGCTGTATCTCACGCCTGTTAATCTTACCAGTTCTCCAATCGTAACATATGGAGCGCTCTCTATCACTTCCATGCTTCTCTGCCTTGACACGATACAAAACTCCCTTAAGGCGCCGTCGATATCGCGGCAACGGCAGTAACAGCGATAATCATATCAACATAATCCACCATTTGCTTTACCAATTGATTGGAAGGAGCTTCTTTGATCTCTTTTAAACGGGCCTTTAATTGTTCAGATTCATATTTAGAAAAATATTTTTTTATCTGATGGCTTTTTTCCAGCAGACTAACCAGTGCCACTGTTTCATCGGATATGGTTCCGTTTTCAAGCAACTCCGCTCTTATCTTTTGTATCACTTTATCAACTTCGTCCGGATTGGGGCCGGTCAAAAAGAGATTTCAAATGGAATTGTTTCTCGCTTAAATTGCCTATCACGTAAACCTTATTCTTTTCGTCTATTTGAATACAATTGCTTGCCAGCAGTTCGATTAACCCGCCTGCCAAAACACAAACGGGAATTTCCGTACTAAGTGCGGGGAATTTCCCTTTTTCGTTTAAAGAACATAATACATATTCCTGAGAAATCGACAGATCATTCATGGTATTATCTCCTTACAGATTACTTACTACTTACTACTTACTACTTACTACTTAACTATAGCATAAAAAAGCAAGTTGTCAATAGATGTATTAAAATCTTTTAAAGATGATATAGAGCATATGGGATAAATGATGTTCACTCGTATATCTATCAAAACTACAAAGAAGCCAACTGCCCAAATCGCAATCGACTTCTTTCGATAAAAATTTATTTAATGTGTGATCAATTTAGATGCAACTTGTTTTTGCTAAAAACAGGGCTTTGGCAAAAAAACGGTTAATTATGTCTTAGAATCCACTCCAGAAGCTCTTTATCATCCATCTCACCGGCGGCAATCTTTAAGCCTGTTTACAACGATATCTTGATCCGTACAGGTAAGACCGGCACCGTTCAGTTCAAGAAAACCATCATGGCCAGCATCCCGGTTCTTTTATTGCCATCAACAAAGGGATGGTTTTGATGAGGAAAAAGCCTAACCGCGCCGCTTTCGCCTCCAGCGATTTATACAAATATTCTCAGCCATAGAGCATTAGAAAAAGTGGAAGCCATAGAAACAAACGGTGCATTTCCTGTTCCCACACCTCCCAACAATGTATTTTGGTTAGGTTCATCTTTTTCACAAATTGAACCGGCAATGGCTTTTCAATATGGACTTCCACTCCTCCTGATAATACAATCAGGCGTCATAATGGAACGAAAAGAGCCGCACCTGCGTGGCAGTCGTCTTAGAGAAGATATGGTGGTTGGCAACAGTCATAAAGATGACCCCGTCCTACCTGCCGTTTGCTGCTTGCAAAGTCCAGCTAGAACGGGCTTTCGAGGATTCTCTAAATTCATGTTTAAAGCACTGCTATACTCCTGAGCATAGTTTCCAGATGATTATTGCTTAGAGCTGGTTGCTGCAGTTTAAGACGTTCCTGATCTTGTGCTTGACCATGCTTTTAATGGCCTCCCTGGCTGGTTTGAGATACTGGCGGGGATCAAAATCAGCGGGGTTGTGAGCAAAATGCTCCCGGATGGTAGCCGTCATGGCCAGGCGGAGATCGGTATCAATATTTATTTTGCATACCCCCATTGTTCCGGCCCTGCGAAGCATATCTTCGGGAACGCCCTGGGCACCCTTGATCTCTCCCCCGTATTGATTGCATTTGGCTACAAATTCCGGCAGCACGGTGGAGGCGCCATGCAAAACCAGGGGATAGCCGGGCAGGAGAGATGCTATTTTCCCCAGGCGGGCGAAATCGAGTTTGGCTTCCCCCTTGAACTTATAAGCTCCGTGACTGGTGCCAATGGCGATCGCCAGGGAATCGCAGCCTGTTTTTTGGACAAATTCGACGGCCTGGTCAGGATCAGTGTAGCTGGAATCCTCGGCACTGACGTTCACTTCATCCTCGACGCCGGCCAGCCGCCCCAACTCGGCTTCTACCACTACACCCTTGGCATGGGCATACTCCACGACCTTTTTGGTCAAGGCAATATTTTCGGCAAAAGGCAGCTTTGAACCATCGATCATCACCGAGGTAAACCCACCGTCGACACAGGACTTGCAAATCTCGTAATCCTCCCCGTGGTCCAGGTGCAAGCAGATAGACAAACCGCTGTCCTCTACGGCAGCCTCCACCAGTTTCATTAAGTAAACATGTTTTGCGTATTTCCGGGCCCCCGCCGAAACCTGCAAAATCAAAGGAGATTGTTCTTCCTTGGCCGCATCAACAATTCCCTGGATAATTTCCATGTTGTTGACATTAAACGCTCCCACGGCACATTTCCCATAAACTTTTTTAAACATTTCAGTTGAAGTTACCAGCGGCATATTTTTGCCCTCCCTTTTTGGTGTGCATATTGCTATTTAAGGAACTTCTATATTGTTCCAAGACTATCCTCTAAGATTTCGTGATTTTGTTAATTATCAAATATATTTTTTAGCTTTTAATCCTTAAAGGAAGATGAAGATTTTAAGAGAATAGTTATTTGTAAGGCTATGCGTTACCGAATACCCGGGCGAAATAATGGCAATGGCCTTTCATCTTTAAGTATAACTTACATTTTTAATTTTATGTCCCACTCCGGGAGCATTATATGGAGGGAGCACTTTGGATAATTTTACCACAAAAAAACTGATGGAGCAGCAGGATTATCTTGAACTCCTGTCTCAAAAATTTCCCACTATATCACAGGCGGCATCCGAAGTCATTAACCTAAAATCCATTTTGAATCTTCCTAAAGGTACCGAGCACTTCCTTACCGATCTTCATGGAGAATATGAAGCCTTTAACCATGTGATGAAAAACGCCTCGGGCGTTGTAAAAAGAAAAATCCATGATGTGCTGGGAAAGACACTTTCTAAAAATGATATCGATGAGCTTGCATCACTCATCTATTACCCTGAAGATAAGCTTCACCTGGTCAAAGAGAGGGAGGTTAACCTTTCCGACTGGTATGAGATCACCATTTACAGGCTGATCCAGGTGTGCAGGGACACTTCGTCAAAATATACCCGTTCCAAGGTCAGAAAAGCGCTTCCGCCGGATTTTGCCTACATCATCCAGGAACTGCTCCATGAGGATGAGTACCGGTTCAACAAAAAAGAATACTACAATAAAATTATCGATACTATTGTTGGGTTGGATATGGCAGACGACTTTATTATCAATATCTCCGCCGTGATCCAGAGACTCACCATCGATCATCTGCATATAATCGGTGATGTTTACGACAGGGGGCCAGGACCTCATTTCATCATGGATACCCTGATGAAACATCATTCCGTGGATATTCAGTGGGGAAACCACGACATTCTCTGGATGGGCGCAGCTGCAGGCAACCGCTCCTGTATTGCCAACGTAGTCCGGATCTGCCTGAGATACGCCAACATGGATATCTTGGAAGAAGGCTATGGGATCAATCTATTTCCCTTGGCTACATTTGCCATGACTGCCTATAAGGACGATGAATGCAGCAAATTCAAACCTAAAATGAGCTCCGGCGATACCGTGCCGGATTCGAGTGTTGATCTTCTTGCCAAAATGCATAAGGCGATCGCTATGATCCAGTTCAAACTCGAGCATGAACTTATATTAAACCACCCTGAATATGATATGAATCATCGATTGCTTCTGGATAAAATCAATTATGAGGAACACACCATCAACGTTGAAGGCGCAGTATACAAACTGAATGACCAGATCTTCCCGACCATCGACCCCAAAGAGCCCTGGAAGCTGACCGTAGAAGAAAAATCAGTGATCAACAAGCTCCGTTATACATTTCTGAAAAGTGAAAAGCTTCAAAAGCATGTCCGGTTCATGTTCGCCAAAGGCAGCATGTACCTAAAATACAACTCCAACCTGTTGTTCCATGCATCCATTCCCATGAATCCTGAAGGGACCTTTAAGATAATAAAGCTCAATGGTGTGGAATGTTCAGGCAAGTATCTGCTGGATAATTTGGATCAATGGTCCCGGGAAGCCTATTTCGGCAGAGAAAACAAGGACATCTCTACAGATATTCTTTGGTATCTATGGTGCCACCAGGATTCCCCGCTGTTCGGCAAGGACAAGATGGCAACTTTGGAAAGGTATTTCATTGATGACAAAGCTCCGCACAAGGAAAACTACACTCCCTATTATACTTTGGTCGATGATGAAAGGATCGCCAGGATGATTCTTGCAGAGTTTGGGCTTGATCCGGAGAAGGGACATATCATTAATGGACATGTGCCTGTAAAGACTAGAAAAGGGGAAAGTCCAATAAAAGCCAACGGCAAACTGCTGGTTATTGACGGTGGATTTGCGAAAGCCTATCAAAGCGAAACAGGAATAGCCGGTTATACCCTGATCTATAATTCCTACGGTCTGATGCTGGCAAGCCATGAGCCTTTCGAGTCCGTAGAAAAATCGGTAAACGAAGGAATGGATATCCATTCTACATTAAGCGTTGTTGAGAAGGTTGTTGACCGGAAGAAGATATCTGATACCGATAATGGCCAGGAGTTGAAAAAGCAAATCTATTATCTTGAGATGCTCTTAAGCGCTTTCCGTACAGGTGTTATTAAAGAAAAATTATAACCGGATTAACCATTTCTTACTATATTGATATATAAATCATTTTTTATTTGATTATTTGTATTTAGGACATTTGTCCGGTTTAAAAGCTCACGATATCGCAGTATTTCTTAGTTTTTTAACAAAGCACCACCTCCAGTGAAGGTAAAAGGTGTATCAGTTTTGGCTGGATGGAAGGAGCCCATAGGGTGACTGTAATCCAGCCGAAACCGCGCGGCGCGCGGCCGGGGGCTGTCGCCCCACTTGACGGAAACAACATTTTTTAGGAAGACCAATATGGCACATTTGTCCGGTTAAAAAACCTTGCCATCCCAAGTGGAAAGATCCTAAAACACGCGGGGTGAATTAACAGAATGATTAAAAAGTGTTTCTTGTGCGGCGGTA